>CAIXAY010000499.1 GCA_903917505.1 uncultured beta proteobacterium
AGCCGCTGAACATCGTCGGGCCGGCTGCGCTTGGCGATACGGCGTTGCAAAACGCCTTGCATAGCGCTGCTATGCGGCGGCGCTTTGCGCCTTGTCTCGCCTGCGCTCGCTCGGCCCGATGCTATTGAAAAAAACTTGCAAATCCTTCATCGACTTCTAGGGTCGAGCGAGCGCGGCTCAGGCAAGGCGCGGGGAAGCGCCGCATAGCAGCGCTATGCAAGCTTGCCCGCAACGCCGCATGAGCAAGCGCAGCCGGCCCTAGTTAGTCTTCGCGCCAGACCTCGCGCATGGTGACAAACTCCTCGGCAGCGGTCGGGTGGATGCCGATGGTCGTGTCGAACAGCGCCTTCGTCGCGCCGGCGCGCATGGCAATGGCCAGGCCCTGCATGATTTCGCCGGCATCCGGCCCCATCATGTGGATGCCGACGACGCGGTCGCTGCCGCGGTCGACGATCAGCTTCATGAAAGTCCTTTCGTCGCGCCCGCTGAGCGTGTGCTTCATCGGCTTGAAAGTCGATTTGAACACGCGCAGATGACCGAACTTGGCGCGCGCCTCGTCCTCGGTATAGCCGACCGTGCCGATATTCGGCTGGCAGAAAACGGCGGTCGGAATGAACTCGTAATCGACCTGGTCGGCCAGCCCGCCAAACTGGCGCCTGGCGAAGGACATGCCCTCGGCGAGCGCCACCGGGGTCAGTTCCATGCGGCCGACGACATCGCCGAGGGCGAAGATGCTCGGTTCCGAAGTGCGGTAATGCTCATCGACCGCGATGGTGCCGGCGTCGCTGAGCTTGACCTTCACGTTCTCCAGCCCCATGCCCTCCAGGTTGGCCTTGCGCCCGGTGGCGTAAAGCACCGCATCGACTTCGATGCTGCTGCCATCGGTCAGCGCGACCTGCAGGCCGCCGCGAACGGCGGCAATCGACTGCACATTGACTTCAAAGCGCAGGTCCACGCCGGTCTTGCCGATTTCCTGCGCGGCGTGCGCACGGAGGTCGGCGTCGAAGCCGCGCAAGAACAGCGGCCCGCGGTACAGCTGGGTCACGCGGGCGCCCAGCCCGTTGAAGATGCCGGCAAATTCCACCGAGATATAGCCGCCCCCGACGATGGCCAGACGCCTGGGGAATTGCTCGAGGTCGAACACTTCATTCGAGCTGATGGCCAATTCGCTGCCCGGGAATTCCGGTATATGCGGCCAGCCGCCGGTGGCGATCAGAATTTTGTCGGCCGTGAAACGCTGTTCGCCGACGGCCACCGTATGGGCATCGACGATGCGGGCGCGGCCCTTGATGACATCGGCTTTGACCCCGGCCAGCAAATTCTCGTAGATCCCGTTGAGCCGGGCTATTTCCCTCTTCTTGTTGTCGCGCAGGGTCGCCCAATCGAAAGCCGGCGCGTCACCGCCCTGGCCAACATTCCAGCCGAAGTTGCGCGAATCCTTGAAGGCCTTGCCGAATTCGGAGGCATAGACGTACAGCTTTTTCGGCACGCAACCGACGTTGACGCAGGTGCCGCCCATGTAGCGGTCTTCGGCGACCGCGACCCGCGCGCCGAAGCCGGCAGCCATGCGCGCCGCCCTGACGCCGCCCGAGCCGGCGCCGATCACGAAGAGATCGTAGCTTTGCATGAATTCTTCCTCTCTATCCCAATGCACTAGTCTAGCAGTGTTGGGGACGCCGCTGAACGATTGCGGCAATCGCTATTCAGGGAGAGGTGCTTGCCCCGGCGCCGATGCGGCTGCGCCAGCGGCAACGGTCACGGTCCGAAGCCGAACAGTTCGCGCGGCGTGTCCCACACGAGCTTGCGCCGCATCGACGCATCGGGAAACTGGGCCAGCAGGATCGCCAGCAGGACGCCGTAATCTGAGCGCGACGTGCTGCGCAGATGCGGCCAGTCCGAAGCCCACAGGCAACGCTCGAGCGTGAAGGCGTCGACCAGCGCCGCGACGTAGGGCCAGGCATCGCGGTGCGGCGCCGGCTGGCGCGAGAACTTGGCGAAGCCCGAAAGCTTGACCCAGGCGCGGCCGCTCGCGCCGAGCTCGAGCAAGGCCTTGAAACCCGGCTGATCCAGGCCCGCATCGGCGGTCGGGCGCCCGCAATGGTCGATGAGAATGCGCACGCCGGACGGCAGCAGCAGCGGCAGCATCGCCACCAGCTGATCGTGCTCGACCTGGATGTCCACGAACAGGTCGAGCGCCTGCAGCGCCTCGAGCAGCGACGCGGCATCGTAATAATAGTCGATGCCGTAATGCGTGACGTTCCAGGCCACCCCGACGATGCCATGGTCCTTGAGGAAGCGCAGTTCGTCGAAGGTCGTATTGTTGCTGACCAGCGCCACGCCCTTGTAGCGCCCGCGGCCGCGTGCGATCGTGTCGTACAGGCACGAGTTGTCGAGGGCGTAGCCGGAGTTGGGGGCGACGAGCAGCGCGTAGCGCGAACCGTAGGCGTCGAGCACCTGTTCGAGCTGCGCCGCCGTGCCCATCTCCTGGCCCTGCGGCGCGTAATGCGTCGTCACGCCGTAGGGAAAGCGGGCCGGGTCGAGCACGTACACATGGGTGTCTATCTTCGGCTCTTCGAATATGCGTGCGTCCATGACCGGAACTCCTAGAACGTGGCGGCGATGGCCTGCCGCAGCTCGGGGGTGATTTCCGGCATGACGCCGAACCAGGCGTTGAACGCCGGGCGCGCCTGGTTGAGCAACAGGCCCATGCCATTGACGGTGACGTTGCCGCGCAGGCGCGCGCTGGCCAGGAGCGGCGTCTCCGGCGGCACGTAAATGAGGTCGCCGACCAGCGCGTTTTCGGGCAGCCGGTCGAGCGCGATATCGACCGGCGCTTTGCCCGCCGACCCGAGACTGGTGGCGTTGGCGAGCAGCCGCACGCCTTCGAGCGCCCCGGCGCGCGCCGCCCACGGCAGCACCCTGACCGCCGGACCGACGGCCGCGGCGATTTCCTGGGCCTTCTCCAGCGTGCGGTTGAGCAGGCGAATCTCCGTCGCCCCCTGCGCCGCGAGACTCGCCACGAGCGCGCGCGCAGCGCCGCCGGCGCCGAGCACCGCGATCGGCCCGCTGTCGGGGCGCCACTGCGGGTCTGCGTCGCGCAAGCTCTGGATGAAGCCGTTGCCGTCGTTGTTGAAACCGGTCAGCGCGCCATCTTTTTCCACGACCACGGTGTTGACCGCGCCGATCCGGCGCGCCAGGTCATCGACGCGATCGAGGAAGGGAAAGATGGCCTGCTTGTGCGGCGTCGTGACGTTGCAGCCGCGCAGGCCGAGCGCCGCGAGCCCGCGCACCGCCGCCTCGAGCTTTTCGGGCGGCACGGCGAACAGCAGGTAGCGCCCGGCAATGCCATAGCGCGCCAGCCAATAGTTGTGGATGAGCGGCGAGCGCGAATGCGCCACCGGCCAGCCCATGAGCCCGGCGATGCCGAAGGTGTTTTGATCCGTCATCGTTCATCCTCCTGGAAATCCTCTTATGGCGTTGCGGCCTCGAGTCGTTCGGAACCCGGCGCGTGCCCGCCCAGAAACAAACGGTTGAGATCGGGATCGTCGAGCAGATGCGCGGCCGGCCTGTCGAGCGCCAGTCGCCCCATCTCGAGGACCAGCGCGCGGTCGGCATACTTGAGGGCGGTGCGCACGTTCTGCTCGACCATCAGCACGGTGACGCCCTGGTCGGCGAGCTGGCGCAGCAGCGACATCACTTCCTGCACGAGCTTGGGCGAGAGCCCGATCGACGGCTCGTCGATGAGCAGCACGCGCGGACGCAGCAAGAGCGCTCGACCGATCTCAAGTTGCTTCTGCTCGCCGCCCGAGAGCGTCGACGCCTGGTTGTTGACGCGTTCGCGCAGGCGCGGAAAGCGCACCAGCACCTCGTCGATGCGCGGGCCGCGATCGGCGTGCGCCAGCGTGATGCCGCCGAGTTCGAGGTTGTGCAGCACCGACAGCGAAGCGAACAGGTTGCGGCCCTGCGGCACGTAGGCCATGCCCAGCGCGAGCAGCTCGCGCTGCGACTTGCCGTTCACCCGCACGCCCTCGACGCGCACTTCGCCGGAGCGCGGCACGAGCATGCCGAAAAGCGTTTTGAGCACCGTCGACTTGCCGGCGCCGTTCGGGCCGATCAGCAAGGTGATCTCGCCCTTGCGGGCATCCAGGGTGGTGCCGTTGAGGATGGTCACGCTCGGTGTATAGCCGGCGATGACCTGGTCGAACTCGATGATGGTGTCGGTCATGGCGGAAGGCTCAGTTGCCGAGATAGGCGTCTAGCACCTGCGGATTGGCCTGCAGCGCGGCCGGCGCGCCCTCGGCCAGGACCCGGCCCTCGACCATGCACAGGACGTGCGGACAAAGCTTCATGATGAAGTCCATGTTGTGCTCGATGACCACGAAGCTGCCGCCCTGCGCACGGTTGAGCGAAAGCAGCAATTCGAGCAGCTGGTCGACGAGGCTGGGATTGACGCCGGCGCAGGGCTCGTCGAGCAGCACCAGGCGCGGCGCCGGCATGAAGGCCATGGCGATGTCGATCAGCTTTTGCTGCCCGTAGGAAAGGCTGCCGGCGGGAAGCTCCGCGACATGCTCGAGCCGGAACAGCCCGAGCATTTCGTCGGAGCGATGGCGCAAGCCGGCATCGGGGGAGGCGAACATGCGGCCGAGCATCGTTCCCTTCGATTCCTGCGCGGCCGCGATCAGGTTGTCGCGCACCGACAGCCGGCCGAAGACCTGCAAGGTCTGGAAGGTGCG
>CAIXAY010000500.1 GCA_903917505.1 uncultured beta proteobacterium
AACCCGGCCAATATCACCGGCATCGAGGCGATGTTGAAAGCCTTGCCGGGCGTGGCCAACGTCGGCGTCTTCGACACCGCCTTTCACGCCAGCATGCCGGCCGAATCCTACATTTACGCGGTGCCTTACGAGTGGTACGAAGAGCACCATGTGCGCCGCTACGGCTTCCACGGCACCTCGCACCGTTTCGTTTCCGAGCGCGCCGCGCAAATGCTCGGCATCGCCAAGGACCAATTCAACTGCATCACCTGCCACATGGGCAACGGCTCCTCCTACACCGCCGTCAAGGGCGGCAAGTCCTACGATACGAGCATGGGCATGACGCCGCTCGAAGGGATGGTGATGGGCACGCGCTGCGGCGACATCGATGCCGGCATCCCCAGCTTCCTCGCCGCCAATATCAAAATGTCATTTTCCGACATCGACAACGCGCTCAACAAGAAATCGGGCCTGCTCGGCGTCTCCGGCGTCAGCTCCGACATGCGCGATCTGCACGCTGCGGCCAAGGACGGCAACGCCCGCGCCAAGCTGGCGATCGACGTGCTGCGCCACCGGGCGCTCAAGTATATCGGCGCCTATGCCATTGAACTGGGCCGCGTCGATGCCATCGTATTCACCGGCGGCATCGGCGAGAACGACATCGATTTTCGCGGCTCGGTGGTCGAGCGCCTGGGAATTCTGGGAATCAAGCTCGACGCCGCGGCCAACAATGTGCGCGGCAAGGAAGCGCTGATCTCGACCGCCGATTCGCCGATCAAGGTGCTGGTGGTGCCGACCAACGAGGAACTGGTGATCGCCCGCGACACCAAGGAAATCGTCGGCAGCTAGACGCGCAGCGGACTGCGCCGGGCGCAGCCCGACGCCCGCCGGCGCCCCCATGTCAGGGGTGGCGGCAAGACTCTGCTATTCCGCTTCCGCGCCCTGCTTGCGGTTGTGATGGGCGATCAGCGCGGCGATGACGCACGAGGCGATACGCGTTTCGGCCGTGTCGGCGCGGCTGGTCAGCACGATGGGCACCTTGGCGCCGAGCACGATGCCGGCGGTCAGCGCGTGCGCCAGGTATTCGAGCTGCTTGGCCAGCATATTGCCCGACTCGAGATCGGGAACGACCAGAATGTCGGCGCAGCCGGCCACCGGCGATTTGATGCCCTTGGTCTTGGCGGCGAGCATCGACACGGCGTTGTCGAAAGCCAGCGGGCCGTCGAGCAGGCCGCCGGTGATCTGGCCGCGGTCGGCCATCTTGCACAGCGCCGCGGCGTCGAGCGTGGACTGGATCTTCGGATTGACCGTTTCGACCGCCGAGAGGATCGCCACCTTCGGTTCGGCGACGCCGATGATGTGCCCCAACTCGATCGCGTTCTGGATGATGTCGACTTTTTCTTCGAGCGTCGGCGCGATGTTGACCGCCGCGTCGGTGATCATGATCGGGCGCGGGTAAGTCGGGACATCCATCAGGAAGACATGGCTGATGCGCCGCGCGGTGCGCATTCCGGCCGCGCGCGGGACGATTTCGGCCATCAGCTCGTCGGTGTGCAGGCTGCCCTTCATGATCGCTTCGGCGTCGCCGTTGCGCACCAGCGTGACGGCCATCGCCGCCGAGTCGTGGCTGTGCTTGACGTTCACGATGCGGTACTGCTTGAGATCGAGGCCGTTCTCTTCGGCGACGGCGCGTATCTTCGCTTCCGGGCCGATCAGGAAGGGCTCGATCAGGCCGGCTTCGGCGGCCATCAGCGCGCCGCGCAGCGATTCCCGGTCGCACGGATGGACGACGGCCATGTCGATCGCCGCCAGGCCCTTGGCGCGGGCCACCAGCGCCTGCAGGCGCGCATACTTGTCGGAGATCGTGATGTCCGGCAAATTGACGCGCCGGGTCCGCATTTTTTCCGTTGGCGCGAGGACTTCGGCGGTGCCCAGGACCACATGTTGCCCGTCCTGGTTGATGCACGAGCAGTCGAACACGATGTGATGGTTGTGGGCGAACATTTCCCGGACGCTCACGGTGATGGTGATGGTGTCGCCGATGGCCACCGGTTTGAGGAAACGCAGCGATTGATCGACCAAGGTGGTGCCCGGGCCGGGGAATTGCGTCCCCAGCGTCGTCGAGATCAGCGACGCGCTCCACAGGCCGTGCGCGATGCCTTCCTTGAAAGTCCCGGAATTGGCCTGGGCGCTATCGACGAGCGCCGGGTTGATGTCGCCCGACATGATGGCGAAGAGCTGGATGTCCGCGGCACCGAGGGTACGCGTCAATGAGGTGCTGTCGCCGACGTTGATTTCCGCGAAAGTTCGGCTCTCGAGAAAGTTCTGCTGTGTTTCGATCCGCATCATGAAGCTCCCCAAAGAACCCCGGCGAGTATGCCCGCGCGGGCGGTGGCATCGTCAATGGTCGAGTCATTCGGAAACTTGGCAAACCCATTCGTCGGAGGGGAACGCTAGGCAATCGCCGCTGCCGTTTTCGGCACAGCGTACGCAGCGCACGAATTGCCCCATATTGAAAGAAATTATCGGGGCCCTCCCGTTTGTGCAAGGAATTATAGGCCGCCGCCGTGTCGGCGACAAATCTTTCGCAAGGAATCGCGCCCGCACGGCCGCCAGCAGCCATGACGCGGGCAAGGGCAGGGTGCAGCGCTAGCTGAAGGTCATCTGATTGTAGGCGGCCAGGGCCTGGGCAACCTGCGCCGAAGGCTTGGCCGGGTCGCCGCTGCCGAATTCGGCCTGCAGCGCGGTCGTGTTGTTGCTGATGTAGTTGATCACGCCGTTGAGATTGGCCAGGCGGTCGGGAATGAAATTGTTGGCCGAGTCGAGCAATTGCGCCGACTTGGCGAAGTTGGCGCTGAACTGATCGATGCTATTGACGACGCCCTGCTGGTTGGTCGACAGCGCCGCATCGAGCTTGCTCGTGTCGATGCTGGCCAGATGGGTGGTCGGGTCGATGGAAAAGCCGATGTCCTGCAGGCCGCGAATGCCGTTCGCCGCGCCATTGAACGGGTTCTCGACGCTCTGCTCGAGTTCGTGCAGCGAAACCTCGGCCGCCTGCGTTCCGGCCAGCACGCCGTTGTTTTGCACCGTCGGCTCGAAGCGCTTGACCCAGGCGTTGTACTTGTCGGCAAAGGTCTGCAGTTGCGCCTCGATGCCGGCGCTGTCCATCGTGGTGCTGGTCGTGCCCAGGGTCTCTCCGGCCTGCTGCATGCCGGCGACCGCGCTGTCCATGGCGCTCAGTTCCGAATACTGGGCTTTGTAGTTGACATCCGCGTTGTTGATCAGGCTCATCATCTTGTATGCGGATTCCGGATCGTAGAGCGAGAGATTGCGCCCGCTCGCCGAGAGCCCTTGCGTCGTCGTCGAAACGCCGAGCAGCGACATGGGATCGCTTCCGCCCGCTGCGCTGCCGCCGCTGAGAAAGTTGAGGCCGTCCGACGAATTGCCGCTGCCCGACACCGAGCCGAGCAGGTCGCTCACCGACTGCGCCTTGATCGACGCCACGCGCAGCGCCGACGAGAAATCGGTGGCGCTGCCGGTCGTGACGCTGCTGCTCGCGGGCGTGCTCGTGCTGCTCGGCAGCGAGTTGAGCAAACTGAATAGGCTGCTGGCGATTGATAACGGTGACATGAGGCCTCCTGTGATGCCCGAAGCGGCCGCACGGAAGGGTTTTCCGGCAGCGTCAGGTGCAGGATCGCAAGATTCGGGCCACTTTGCGGACGGCGCCGGCCGCGCCCGCGCAAGGCGGCTGGGCGGCGACGGGGCGGGCCGGACTTGCCGAAGCGGCAATATTTGCCGGCCGGCGGCGCGCGAGCTGCCGCGCGGATCGGCTTTCTTGCCGCTCGCCAACGGCATTGCCCCGGTCCACCTCAAGGTCGCCCGCGCGCGCCTGTGTTATCGTCACGGCATGTCCGATCCAGGAAGCCAGGCCAGCATCGTCGTCGCGCTGCTCAAGCCGTATCGCCGGCGGGTGGTCGTCGCGGCGATCGCGCTCATCATCGCCGCCGTGGCCATGCTCGGCGTCGGCCAGGGACTGCGCGCCGTGATCGACCGCGGCTTTGCCGCCGGCGACCCGGCCTGGCTCGATCGCGCGCTGCTCGGCATGTTCGGCGTCATCGCCTTGCTCGCGCTCGCGACCTACACGCGCTTCTACAATGTCTCGTGGCTCGGCGAGCGCGTCACTGCCGATTTGCGCCGGCGTGTTTTCGACCACCTGCTTTCATTGCCGCCGTCATATTTCGAAATGGGCCGCACAGGCTCGGTGATTTCGCGCCTCACTGCCGACACGACGCTGATCGAACAGGCCATCGGCTCGACGCTGTCGATCGCGCTGCGCAATGTCCTGATGCTGATCGGCGGGCTCGCGCTGCTATTCACCACCAGCCTGAAACTGACGCTGATGGTGCTCGGCGGCGTGCCGGTGGTGGTCATCCCGATCATCCTCTTCGGACGGCGCGTGCGGCGTTTCGCGCGCATCAGCCAGGACCGCGTCGCCGATCTCGGCAACCGCATCGACGAGACCATCCACGAAATCCGCATCGTCCAGGCTTACGGGCACGAGGACGCCGACCGGCGCGATTTCGCGGCGCTGGTCGAGCGCGGCTTCGCCACGGCGCTGGCGCGCATCCGCAACCGCGCGACCCTGGTCGCCGCGGTGATGATCCTGGTTTTCGGCGCCATCTCCTTGATCCTGTGGATGGGCGGCCACGATGTCCTGGCCGGCCGCATCAGCCCCGGGCAGCTTTCGGCTTTCGTCTTCTACGCGGCGCTCGTCGCCGGATCGGTCGGTGCCCTGTCGGAGTCGTGGGGCGATTTGCAGCGCGCCGCCGGCGCCACCGAACGCCTGCTCGAGTTGCTCGCCGTGCAGGCCGAGGTCAGCGTGCCGGCCAATCCCTTGCCGTTGCCCGCGCGGCCGCGCGGCGCGATCAGCTTTGCCGGGGTCTGCTTCCGCTACCCTGCGCGGCCCGACATGCTGGCCCTGGACAACTTCAGCCTGGCCGTCGGGCCGGGCGAGACCGTCGCCCTGGTGGGGCCGTCGGGCGCCGGTAAGACGACGGTGTTCCAGCTGCTCCTGCGCTTTTACGATCCCCAGTCGGGGCAGATCTGCCTCGACGGCGTTCCGCTTTCGGCCGCCGACCCGCAGGCGGTGCGCGGCTGCATCGCGCTGGTGCCGCAGGAAGCGGTGATCTTCGCCACCAGCGTTCTCGAGAACGTCCGCTACGCGCGCCCCGGCGCCAGCCTCGAAGAAGTTCGCGCGGCCTGCGCCGCAGCTTACGCCGACGATTTCGTCAGGCAATTGCCGGGCGGCTACGACGCCGATCTCGGCGAGCGCGGCGTGCGCCTTTCCGGCGGCCAGCGCCAGCGCATCGCGATCGCCCGCGCGCTGCTTGCCGACCGCCCCATCCTGCTGCTCGACGAAGCCACCTCGGCCCTCGACGCCGAGAGCGAGCGCCTGGTCCAGGCGGCGCTCGAGAAGCTGATGCAGGATCGCACGACGCTGGTCATCGCGCACCGCCTGGCCACCGTGCAGCGCGCCGGGCGCATCGTCGTCATGGAGCACGGGCGCATCAGCGAGACCGGCAGCCACGGCGAACTGGTGCAGCAGGACGGGCTCTACGCGCATCTGGCGCGGCTGCAATTTTCAGCTTGAAACGCACTGCAACGATGCGCCCGGCTTGTCCGTGTGCTGTAATGCGATCATACCGCGGCGCGCAGCACGAGCGCCCGCGTCAGCGCAGCCAGAAAAGGGAAATGCCATGCAAATATTGACCGGTCGCTGCCTCTGTGAAGGCGTCGCCTACCGCATCGAAGGCGAACTGGGACCGATCTTCCACTGCCACTGTTCGCGCTGCCGCCGCTGGCACGGCGCGGCTTTCCGGACGCGGGCGACGATCAGGTCGTCGCAGTTCAGCTGGACGCGCGGCGAGGACCTGGTCAAAGGCTTCCACTCGTCCGAGTTCGTCGTCAAGCACTTCTGTTCGGTGTGCGGCTCCAGCCTGATCAGCACCTATGACAACGATCCGGGAAAAATCGGCGTTCCGCTCGGCGGCCTCGGCCAGGCGCCGGCCAACCAAGCCGAGGGCCACTTCTTCGTCGGCTCGAAGGCGCCGTGGTTCGAGATCACCGACGGCTTGCCGCAATACGAGACTTGGCCCGGATCGCACGCCGCCGTGCGCAGGACCAGCGGCGAGTCCTGATCGCGGGCGTCGGGCCGCTCAGCGCCACATGCCGCGCATGCGCGCGGCGAGGTCGATGCGCGACTCGCCCGCAGCGACCGCCGCGGTGAGCGGCGCGACCTGCGGCCAGACGCGGTCGTCGAAGTGCTTGAGCAGCCGGTTCGGAATGAAGCGCGTGCGGTTGGCATAGACGTGGCGGTCGCCCCCCGTCGCCTGCCCCGCGGTGTAGAAGCGCTGCGGCAGCATCAGTTCAAGCTGGTCCTTGGCGCGGGTCATGGCGACGTAGAGCAGCCGGCGCTCCTCTTCGATTTCCGCCTCGCTGCCGGTCGCCATGTCCGAGGGAATGCAGCCATCGACGACGTTGAGGATGGAAACGGCCGACCATTCCTTGCCCTTGGCCGAGTGTATCGTCGACAGGATCAGGTAATCCTCGTCGAGCAGCGGCGGGCCCGCTTCGTCGCTCGTCGCGTCGGGCGGGTCGAGGGTCAGTTCGGTGAGAAAGCGTTCCTGGTTCGGGTAGGTGGCGGCGATGCGCGCGAGCTGCTGCACGTCGGCGATGCGCACCGGGGCATCGTCGAACAGCCGGTCCATTTGCGCTTCGTACCACAGCGCGACTTTCTCGAGCGGCGCCGGCCAGTAGCCGGCGATGCCAAGGCCTTCAACGAGGGCGACGAATGCTAGCCACGCCGGGCGGGCGCCCTCCGGCACCGGCTGTTCGGCGAGCAGCGCGCAGCCGGGCGCGGCGGCGATCACGTTGGCGACGATGCGGCCCGCCGTTTTCGGGCCGATGCCGGGCAGCAGCTGGATGGCGCGAAATCCCGAAATGCGGTCGCGCGGGTTTTGCGCCCAGCGCAGGATGGCGAGCACGTCCTTGACGTGGCGCGCTTCGAGGAACTTGAGGCCGCCGAATTTCACGAAGGGGACGTTGCGCCGGGTGAGCTCGATCTCGAGGCGGGCGCTGTGCGAGGAGGCGCGAAAGAGCACCGCCTGCGCGGTCAGCTTGATTCCCGCTTCGCGGCGCGCCAGAACATTGTCCACGACGCAGACCGCCTGGTCCACCTCGTCGCGCACCGCAATGAGCTGCGGCAGTTGGCTAGCCACGCGCTCGCTCCACAGCTCCTTGCTGTAGCGCTCCCTAGCCAGCGCGATAACCGCGTTGGCGGCGGCCAGGATGGCCTGCGTCGAGCGGTAGTTGCGCTCGAGCGTGATCAGGTGGGCCGGCGGATCGAAGCATTGCGGGTAGTCGAGGATGTTGCGCACCGTCGCGCCGCGGAAGCTGTAAATCGACTGCGCATCGTCGCCGACCACCGTCAGGCCGCGCCCGTCGGGTTTCATGGCCAGTAGCAGCGCCGCCTGCAGGCGGTTGGTATCCTGGTATTCGTCGACCAGCACATGGCTGAAGCGCCCGCCGATCTCCGCGGCGATGCCGGCGTCGCCAACCATTTGCGCCCAGTAGAGCAGCAGGTCGTCGTAATCGAGCACCTGCTGCGCCTGCTTGGCTTCGACATAGGCAAGGAAGAGACTCTTCAGTTCGCTTTCCCATTCGGCGCACCACGGGAAAGTCGTCTGCAGAATTTCCCGAAGCTCGTCCTGCCGATTGACCACCGCCGAATAGATCGAGAGGCAGGTCCCTTTCAGCGGAAAACGCTTGCCCTTGCCGGACAAGCCGAGTTCGTGGCGCGCCAGATTCATCAGGTCGGCCGAATCCTCGCGGTCGTGGATGGTGAAAGCCGCGTCGATGCCGATGCGGCCGGCATACTCGCGGAGCAGCCGCGCGCCGACGCTGTGGAAAGTCCCCGACCAGGGGAAGCCGGCGCTGACGAGCCGCGCGTGGCGGGGCGAGACGAGGCTCGCGATACGCTGTACGCGCCGCGTCATTTCGTCGGCGGCGCGGCGCGAAAAGGTGAGCAGCAGGATGCGCCCGGGATCGGCGCCGTGCGCGAGGAGATGCGCGACGCGATGGGCGAGGGTGCTGGTCTTGCCGGAACCGGCGCCGGCGATGACCAGCAGGGGCCCGGCGGGCTGTGCGGTATCGCCGCCATAGCTCGCCGCTTCCCGCTGCGCCTCGTTCAGGGCGGACAAGTAAGCGGGAACGGCGGCGCCGGTCGTATTGCTCACCGGCAGCAGCCGTGCACAGCGGCGGCGCTGAACGAACAACGATTTGAAGGCGTGCGGTGCTGGGGGATGCAGTGTCGGGTCATGGCTGGATTTCCTTGCGCACTGTGATTATATACAGTAGCGCTGGCCGCGCAAGCGCGACGTGCTCTGCCGCGGAAACCGGCAGCCGGTAAGCTGACCGGGAGGCGCACAGCGCTTGCATCGGCATGGCGATATCGACATACTCGGCGAATTCGCCGCTATGACAATTTGCCGGCGCACCAATAAGACGGAGCCGCATCGCAGCGGACGAAGACCCATGCCATCGACGACCACAATCCACGAACAGGCGGCCGCGCTGCGCGCCGGCCGCAGCACCGCGCTCGCCATCACCGAAGCGGCGCTCGACCGCATCCAGGCGCCGGAAGGTGAAGGCGCGCGGACCTTTACCCGCGTCTACGCCGAAGCCGCGCGCGCGACGGCGCGTGCGTCGGATGAACTGCGCGCGGCGGGACTCAGCCGCTCGCTGATCGATGGCTTGCCGATATCGATCAAGGACATTTTCGACCTGGCCGGTGAAACGACGCTGGCCGGATCGGTGGTCAGAATCGGCGAACCGGTCGCCCGCGAACACGCCGAAGTCGTCAAGCGTCTGCTCGCCGCCGGCGCCGTGATCATCGGCCGCACCAACATGACCGAGTTCGCTTACTCGGGACTCGGCCTCAACCCGCACTACGGAACGCCGCTCAATCCCTGGGATCGCCAGACCGGCCGCATCCCCGGCGGCTCGTCGTCGGGCGCCGCGGTGTCGGTGAGCGACGGCATGGCGGTCGCCGGGGTAGGCACCGACACCGGCGGTTCGGTGCGCATCCCGGCCGCGCTCTGCGGCCTGGTCGGCTTCAAGCCGACGGCGCGGCGCGTGCCGACGCGCGGCGCGCTGCCGCTCTCGGCCAATCTCGATTCGATCGGCCCGATCGCGCGCACGGTGTCCTGTTGCGCCTGCCTCGATGCGATTCTCGCGGGCGAAGAAGTTTCGCCGCTGGCGCCGGCGCGGCTGCGCGGCTTGCGCCTCGCGGTCCCGACCACGCTGGCGCTCGACGATCTGGATGCGCAGGTCGCCGCGGCGTTCGCCGCGAGCCTCGCCAGGCTGTCGGCCGCCGGTGCGCTGATCGACGAAATTCCGCTTGCGGCGCTGGCCAGGCTCGCTGAAATCAACGCCACGGGCGGCTTCACGGCGGCCGAGGCCTGGGCCTGGCACAAGGATTTGATCGCGCGTGCGGGCGAGCGTTACGACCCGCGCGTGATGTATCGCATCCGGCGCGGCAGCAAGATGTCGGCCGCCGACTTCATCGAATTGCAGAGCGCGCGCAGGCACTGGATTGTCGAAGCCGAAGCCGAACTCGCGGCCTTCGATGCGCTGCTGATGCCGACGACGCCGATCGTTGCGCCGCCGGTCGCCGAACTCGTGGCCAGCGACGACGCTTATCGTCAGGCCAACGCGCTGATGTTGCGCAACCCGTCCATCATCAATTTCCTCGATGGCTGCGCCTTGTCGCTGCCCTGCCATGCGGCGGGCAATGCGCCGGTCGGCCTGATGGTCTGCGGCCCGGCGCTGTACGACAAGAAAGTATTGGCGATCGGCCTGGCGATAGAAGCCGCGCTGTGAATCCGGCAGCCCGGACGCTCCGCAACCGGGACGAATCCGCGCGCTTGGCGTGCGACTGACGGCCGTGTCGCTGACCATCCTCCTCCTCAAAGTCATGCTCGTGCCCTTGCTGATCGGCGCCATCACCCTGGCCGGCCGGCGCTGGGGGCCGACGGTCGCCGGCTGGCTGACCGGCTTGCCGGTGGTCGCCGGACCGACCATGTTCTTCATCGTGTTCGAACAGGGCACGGTCTTCGGCGAGCAGGCGATCGTCGGCATGCTGCTCGGCGTCATCGCGGCATTAGCCTGCAATCTTACCTACGCCTGGTGCGCAACCCGCATGTCATGGGGTGGCAGCGTCGTTTGCGGCCTGTCGGTCTATTTTCCGGCGCTTGCGCTGCTCGATACCTTGACCGTTTCGCTCGACGCCACGGCGATTCTCGTTCTTGCTTGCCTGTTTTTCGCCGTGCGTTGTTTCCCGCGCGCGCAGGTGCGCAGGGTGAATGCGTCCGGCGCGCGCAGCGAGATCCTGATCCGCATGTTCGCCGGGGCGGTGCTCGTTGTCGCCGTCACGTATTTCGCGGCGACTCTCGGCGCGCACCTGAGCGGCTTGTTCGCTGCCTTTCCGGTGATGAGCATGGTGCTCGCCGTGTTTTCGCAGCGCCAGTCGGGCCGTGAATTCGCCATCTGCCTGCTGCGCGGAATCGTCCTCGGCTCCTACGCCTTTCTCGCCTTCAGCGTCGTTCTCGGCTGGACGCTGCCGAACTTCGGTCTGGCCCTGGCTTTTCTCGCCGCGACGGCCAGCGCCACCGTCGCGCAGCTCGTCTCGCGCAAGCTGATGGGCGGCCAGAGCTGATGGCCCGACGTGTCGATGGCGTAGTGAAGCGCGGTTTTTGTTTATATAATGCGCAGAGGGCAAGCGCTACTCGTTTCCATAACTCAACCAAAACGGAACATACTCGCGCGCATCCCGCTCCAGCGGCTCGAATCAGAATAAGAGGTCAGTGACATGTCCAGCGTCGTCCTGAAGAATGTTGTAAAGCAGTTCGGGTCGGTGGCGGCGGTCGACAATCTGTCGATCGAAATCGAGGACAAGGAATTCGCCGTCCTCGTCGGTTCGTCGGGCTGCGGCAAGACCACGGCGCTGCGCATGATCGCCGGCCTTGAAACGGTGAGTTCGGGCCAGATCTACATCGGCGATACGCTGGTCAATGAGCTCGCGCCCAAGGATCGCGACATCGCGATGGTCTTCCAGAATTACGCGCTCTATCCGCACATGAACGTGCGCGACAACATGGGCTTCGGGCTCAAGATCCGCCAGCTGTCCAAGGAAGAGATCGATACCCGCGTCGAGGAAGCCGCGGATATCCTCGGCATCCGCGAGTTGCTCGAGCGCAAGCCCAAGGAACTGTCGGGCGGCCAGCGCCAGCGCGTCGCGGTCGGCAGAGCCATTGTCCGCAAGCCCAAGGTCTTCCTGTTTGACGAGCCGCTGTCCAACCTCGACGCCAAGCTGCGCGTGGCGATGCGCGCCGAGATCAGCAAGCTGCATCGCCGGCTCGAAGCGACGATCATTTATGTCACCCACGACCAGGTCGAGGCGATGACCATGGCCGACCGGATATTCATCATGAACAAGGGCGT
>CAIXAY010000501.1 GCA_903917505.1 uncultured beta proteobacterium
AGCTCACGTAAAAACTGGCATACAGCGTCGGCAGGAGAAAGAGAACGGCCAGTGCGGTCAGCATGATCGAAAGCACATCGCCGACGGTGGCAAGCAAGTAGATGACGCCGAGCTTGAGCAAGGGGCGCAGATTTCGCTTGAAGCCGGAGAACAGCAGCGGCGGCGAAAGCATGAGCGGACGTGGGCTGGCGCTCTCGAGCAGGCGGCAGGCGTTCATCAGGCTGACCGAGAAGACCGGAATCAGCAGCATCGCGGCGACCCGCCCGACCAGCGGGAAAGCGCTGATCAGGGCCATCGCCATCCAGTAGCCGAGCACGGCGAACGAGAGCATCAGTTGCTTGCGGCGAAAGATCGCGAAACCATCGGAGAGCCAGCGCCAGCCGCGGCGGGCCGGCAGGGTCAGGGCTTGCATGGGACGGGGCGCTTAATTGGCGACAAAGATATCTCGATACGATGCGTAGACCGATCCGGACAGCACCGGAACGAGGACCAGGAAGCCGAGGAAGACCGGCAGGGCGGCGAAGAACATCAGCACCATGATGATCAGGCCATAGACCAGGAAAGGTACGGTGTTCTTCATGCAGGCGGAAAAACTGGCCTTGAGCGCCTCGCGCGGCGGCATGTTGTTGAAGTAAACCAGCGCCGGCGCAAACCACAGGGCCATGAACAGCGGCACCGAGAGCGCGAGGGTGAGCAGGAAGGTGAAGATCAGTCCCCCGAAAGCCAGGCCGATGCCGACCGGATTGCTCAGCAGCAGGCCGCCGGCCAGGCTGCTGCCGCCGACCACCACGCCGAACAGGACGATGGCCACCATCGCCGCCATGTAGAGCAAACCGACCACCAGGAGGTCGTTAGTCTTGTGCTTGAAACCGGCGAAGATGTCGCGGATATCGAGTGTCTCGCCATCGGCCGCTTTCGCGCAGGCGCTGAGCATGCCGGCGCCGAACAAGGGGGTCAGCAGGTTGGCGGCGAGCATGCCGATCACCGGAACGATGTGCATGCCGAGAATGAAGACGAGCAGGACGATGGTCATCGCGATCCATGGTCCGGGGCTGGCGGCAAACATCGCCCAGCCCTGCCTGAGCCATTCGAAGACGTTGCCGGCGGCGACGACGCGGCTGCTGCCGTCGAAGGCCGGCGCCTGAAGCGGAAAGGGTTGCATGAGGTCGGTCACCGGGATCGCTGCGGGCGGGAATCAGAAGGCGTCGCGCCGTTCGCCGCGCGCGTGCGGGTCGGCCGGTGGCGACTGGGCAGGCATCGGGTCAGAAAGTACCTATCACCCACATTGGCACGCTCAGGGCCGGTGTGCCCGGTGCATCGGCGGCCGAAAAATTGCCGTCGCCGCGCTGATCGATCAGCACATAGGGCACGCCGTTTTCGGGCGTCACCTTGATCATGTAAAGCTTGCCGCCGAGGCGGTATTCCTCGACCGTGGCCCCCTCGCGCTTGACGATCGTCACCTGCGGCTCGAGCGAGTCGTCGAGCGGCACCATGGCCGGCGGCTTGGCATCCAGCTGCGGCGCGTCGGCGCGCGTCTGCGCCGTTGCCGGCAGGGCGAGCAGGACGATGACGGCGGCGCTGGCCAGTTGAGCGATGCGAAGGGTCAGGCGGCGCATACGAGGAGTTCCGGTTGACGACATAAGCCTTGATTGTATTACAGATTGAGCAACATCTCGTGTTCGGCAGCGAGCGGAGCGAAACCGCGGGTCTCGTAATGCTTGAAAATCGCTTCGACGATTTCTTCCGGCTTGTCGATCACCTGGATCAGGTCGAGGTCTTCGGGCGCGATCATCCCTTCGCTGACCAGGGTGCTGCGGAACCAGTCGATGACGCCGCGCCAGAAGGGTTCATGCACCAGGATGATCGGAATCCTCGCGCTCTTGCCGGTCTGGATCAGGGTCAGCGCCTCGAGCAGTTCGTCGAGCGTGCCGAAGCCGCCGGGCATCACGACGTAGGCGCTGGCAAAGCGCACGAACATGTACTTGCGCGCAAAGAAGTGGCGGAAGGTCTGCGAGATGTCCTGGTAGCCGTTGGTCACCTGCTCGTGCGGCAGCTGGATGTTGAGGCCGACGCTCGGCGAGCGGCCGTGGAATGCGCCTTTGTTGGCCGCCTCCATGATGCCCGGGCCGCCGCCCGAGATCACCGAAAATCCGGCGTCGGAGAGCTGGCGCGCGATGGTCTCGGTGAGCTGGTAATAGGGCGAATCGGGCAGCGTGCGGGCGCTGCCGAAGATCGACACCGCCGGCGTTATCTCGGTCAGGCGCTGCGCGGCCTCGACGAACTCTGACATAATGCCGAATACCCGCCAGGACTCCTGCGTGGTC
>CAIXAY010000502.1 GCA_903917505.1 uncultured beta proteobacterium
ATGAAGATGGCTTGGAAGAGGCCGAAGAACGCGATGCCGATGAGGTAGCCGATGAAGAAGTAGGCGTTGAAGAACGGCAGCGCGAGGGCAAAGCAGAACACGACGATGAAGATGTTCCACATACCCTTTTGCGCGTAGACCGTGCAGATGCGGACGACTTCCTTCGAGTCCTTCTCGGAGGCGGTCGTGGCGTCGAGCTTCTTGTGCTCCTTGATGTAGACGACCGCGCTGTAGGCGCCGGTGACGACGGCCTGGCAGGAGGCGCCGGTGAACCAGTAGATGACCGAACCACCCATGATCAGGCCGAGGATGATCTCGGGCTGCACGATGGACAGCGCGCCGACGACTTCCTTGAACGGGCCGGCGACGCCAGAGGCGACCTGAAGCTCATATAGTTTCTGCAGGAGCATGATGATGCCGAACACCATGGTAGTCGCGCCGACGACTGCGGTGCCGATAAGTACGGGCTTGGCGGTGGCCTTAAAGGTGTTGCCGGCGCCGTCGCCCTTTTCCAATTGATACTTGGCGTTCTCGAAATCGGGCTTGAAGCCGAAGTCCTTCTCGATCTCAGCGGCGATGCCCTTCTTGCCTTCGATCTGGGAGAGTTCGTAGACGGACTGGGCGTTGTCGGTGACGGGGCCGTAGCTGTCGACCGCGATCGTGACCGGGCCCATCCCGAGGAAGCCGAAGGCTACGAGGCCGAAGGCGAAGATCGGTGCCGCATACATGAACTTGGCGGGCATCAGCGCGAGCAGCGCGGGGTTCTGCGAGAAGTAGTAGGACGCGGCCATCAGGAGCATGATCACGAGGCCCATCCAGAACGCGGAGAAATTGCCGGCCACGAGGCCCGACAGGATGTTGAGCGAGGCGCCACCATGCTTGGAGCAGTTGGTGACTTCCTTCACGTGGCGGGAGTTCGTGCTGACGAAGATTTTCGTGAACTCCGGGATCAGCGCGCCGGCAATCGTGCCGCAGCTGATGATAACGGAGAGCACCCACCACAGGGACGGGTTGATGCCGGTCTGGTGGGCGAGCAGGAAGTAGGAGGCGAGAAACGTGATGCCGATAGAAACCGCGGAGGTGATCCAGACGAGGTGCGTGAGCGGAGCCTCGAAATCAAAATCTTTCAGGCTACCGTATTTGGCCTTGGAGATGGCCTGGTTGAGCAGGTAGGAGACGAGCGAGGTGACGATCATCAGCGCGCGCATGACGAAGAGCCAGACGATGAGCGTGGCGCAGAGTGTGGCGTCGTCGACGAGCGCGAGGGCGAGGAAGGAAATCAGTGCAACACCGGTCACACCGTAGGTCTCGAAACCGTCGGCGGTCGGCCCAACGGAGTCGCCGGCGTTGTCGCCGGTGCAGTCGGCGATGACGCCGGGGTTCTTGGGGTCATCCTCAGGAAGCTTGAAGACGATCTTCATGAGGTCGGAGCCGATGTCGGCGATCTTGGTGAAGATGCCGCCGCAGATGCGGAGGACGGAAGCGCCGAGGGATTCGCCGATCGCGAAGCCGATGAA
>CAIXAY010000503.1 GCA_903917505.1 uncultured beta proteobacterium
CACGTCGCCGGCATCGCCATGGGCCTGATCAAGGAAGGCAACCGCTTCGCCGTGCTGACCGACATCCTCGGCGACGAGGATCACCTCGGCGACATGGACTTCAAGGTCGCCGGTACCGATTCGGGCGTCACCGCGCTGCAGATGGACATCAAGATCCAGGGCATCACCAAGGAAATCATGCAGGTCGCGCTGGCGCAGGCGCAAGTGGCCCGGCTGCACATCCTCGAGAAGATGCAAAGTTCGGTTTCCGGCGCCCGTGAAGAGGTCTCGGCCTACGCGCCGCGCCTGTACACGATGAAGATCAATCCGGAAAAGATCCGCGACGTGATCGGCAAGGGCGGCGCGGTGATTCGCGCCATCACCGAAGAGACCGGCACGACGATCGACATCAAGGAAGACGGCACGATCACCATCGCGTCGGTCAACGGCGACGCGGCCAATGCCGCCAAGGCGCGCATCGAGGCGATCACCGCCGACGTCGAAGTCGGCAAGATCTACGAAGGCACGGTCCTCAAGCTGCTCGACTTCGGCGCCATCGTCAGCATCCTGCCGGGCCGCGACGGTCTGCTGCATATCTCGCAGATCGCCAACGAGCGCGTCAATGCGGTCGCCGACTACCTCAAGGAAGGCCAGAAGGTTCGCGTCAAGGTGCTCGAGGCCGACGAAAAGGGCCGCGTGCGTCTGTCGATGAAAGCGCTGACCGCGGAAGAGGGCGGTCACGCCGCTGCTGCCACTGCGCCGGTCGAGTCGCGCTAAGAGGGATCGACGTCATTCCGGCGAAAGCCGGAATCTGACCGCAGGGAATGCAGAGCCAGTAGGCCTCAACACCGGACACTGGCTTTCGCCGGTGTGACGCAAGCGGAAAGAAAAAAAGGACGCGAAAGCGTCCTTTTTCTTTGGCTGGAGAAACGCCTACTTGGCGACCTGCCGTTCGCGCACTTCCTCAAGCGTCTTGCAATCGATGCACAGCGTCGCCGTCGGCCGCGCTTCGAGGCGCTTGATGCCGATCTCGACGCCGCAGCCGCTGCAGTAGCCGTAGTCGCCGCTGTCGATGTGCGCGATCGTTTCCTCGATCTTCTGATCAGCTTGCGTTCCCGGTCACGGTTGCGCAGTTCGATCGCGATGTCGGTTTCCTGGCTCGCCCGGTCGTTGGGGTCGGCGAAGACGGTCGCCTCATCCTGCATCGTATGCACCGTCCGCTCGATGTCGTTCATCAATTCGGCCTTGAGCGTCTCGAGGATGTGGCGAAAATGAGCGAGTTGCCTTTCGCTCATATATTCCTCACCTTTTTTGGCGACAAAAGGGGCGAAATGTTTGTGCAGTAATTCTTCAGGCATATTCAGGAACCGTCCATTGGTTTTGCAAAGAGGCGATTAAATATCAGAAATACGGCAACACTGCAAGCACTCAATTCATCCTCCTGCCGGCGCCCGTCGTCGGGATTCATTGTATCGCACGTGGCGCCTTGCTCACAGCCTCTAGCGGACTTTGCGCCTTGATCGGCTACATGCTGACATTCTTGCCATGACAATACAAGTCCGACGACGAAAAACGCCCGCCGCGATTGACCTGACCTGGGCCAGTCTGTAGAATTCGCCCTTCCTCGGGGCGTAGCGCAGCCTGGTAGCGCATCTGCTTTGGGAGCAGAGGGTCGTGAGTTCGAATCCCACCGCCCCGACCAGATTTAAAGG
>CAIXAY010000504.1 GCA_903917505.1 uncultured beta proteobacterium
AGCGTTTGCGCCATAATACTGGTCTCTTGCACGGTTGCGCCGGCCGTGTGCGGCCCGTGCGAACCGCTCGACGCGCCCTCGTCCCGCAACAACGGCGCAGCGCTTGATCCGCTGAGCATGAAAAATCTATGCACCGACGCGCGCAATCAAGTCATTGAAATCAAAAGATATTATTCGTAGGCACTGGCCGGGTCTGTATAAGATTCTTGTACTTCGGGCCGGATCGGGCGCGCCAAAATCACCATGCGGGTTCGCCGAGCATAAGATAACATATTGATAAATATTGCTTATTTCTTTCCGTCCGGCGCTTGGCACGGCCCTTGCTGTACTCCTTGGCGAAGACAGCAACCCGCCGCAGGGGACCAAGATGGCCGCAACAGCAAAAATCCTCGTGGTCGACGACGACGAAATCGTCCGCCTGAGCCACCAGCGTTCGCTTCGCGGCGCGCGCTGCACCGTGTCGGCCGCCGAAGACGGCGCCGGTGCGCTGAGCGCCATGGAGCAGGAGCCGGCCGACGTCGTCCTGCTCGATCTGCGCATGCCCGGCCTCGACGGCATGGCGGTGCTCAGGCAACTCAAGCAGCGCTGGCCGACCAGCGAAGTCGTCGTGATCACCGGCTACCCGACCCTCGAAACCGCCAAGGAGGCGGTTCGGCTCGGCGCCCACGATTATCTCGCCAAGCCGCTCGGCCCGGTCGAAGTGATCAACGCCGCCACCAGCGCGCTGACCCACAAGCGGTGGGCGCTGCATGCGGTGGCCGCCGATCAGGACAATGACGCCCATTCCACCAATCCGGCGAACGACTTCGCTGGTTGAAAACTAGGGTTTGCAACAGGAGACAGCTATGCGCGCCTTACGTAAAGTGCTCATCGTCGACGACGATCCGGTGATTGGAAAGAGCTTCGATCGCGTGCTCTCGAGCAAGGGCTACGCGGTGATCACCGCGGACAGCGGCCTGGACGCGCTCAAGAAGATGGCGTCGGAAGAGTACGACGTCGTCTACACCGACATCAAAATGCCGGGCATGAGCGGGCTGGAGGTCGCCGAGCGGATCAAGGCGCAGCGTCCCTGGACGCCGGTCGTCATCATTACCGGCTACGGCACCGAGGAGCACCAGCAGCGGGCCAAGGCGGCCGGCGTCGCCGGCTTCCTGCACAAGCCGCTGTCGCCCGACATGATCGAAGGCAGCGCCATCGCGGCGCTGGAAACCGCGACCGCGCGCGAAACCGAAGTGCCGGTTCCGGTTCCGGTCGCGCCGGCGCAGGGCCGAACGGCAAGAAACATTGTCACGTTCCTGGCCGCTCCCTTTGCCGGGCTCGCCTTCATCATCGCCTTCCCGGTGGTGGCGTTGGCGTCGCTCGCCTGGCTCGGCCTGCGCGCCGCCGGCAAGCACGAGGGAATCTATGCCGCCGCGCAGGTCGCCAAGAACATCGCCCTGTTCCTGCTGTCGCCCTTCATCGCGCTGGCCTACATGATTGCCATGCCGATGGTCGGCTTCTACGCCCTGGTCACGCTCGGGCTCAAGACGGTCGGCAAGAAGGCGGTGATGAACAAGGCCGGGCAGGTCGCCAGGAATGTCGGGATCTTCCTCGCCTCGCCGCTGATCGGCCTTGCCTATATCCTTGTCTTCCCGTTCGTCGGTCTCGGCGCGCTCGCCTGGTTCGCCGTCAGCAAGGTGACCACCAATGATCTGCCGAGCGTGGCGGGACGCGTCGCCAAGACGGTCGGCCTGATCATCGCCGCCCCGTTCATCG
>CAIXAY010000505.1 GCA_903917505.1 uncultured beta proteobacterium
CGAGCCGCGTGCGCTTCATCAGCACCCAGACCAAGAGCAGCACGAACAGCGCGAAGCCGACGATGATGATGCGGTTCCACGGCAGGATCAGGTTGGGCAGAAGCTCGATGCCGCCCGACATCCAGCTCGGGTTGGCGACCTCGACGTTCTGCGCGCCGAAAATGACGCGCGCGCTCTGGATCAGCACCAGCGACAGGCCCCAGGTGGCGAGCAGGGTTTCGAGCGTGCGGCCGTAGAGCCAGCGGATGACCGTGCGCTCCATCAGCACGCCAACCAGCGCCGCGGCGAAGAAGGCGACCGGGATCGCCGCCGGCAGATACCAGTCGATGGCTGCCGGGAAATAGGCGCGGAATACGCTCTGCATGGCGTAGGCGGAGTAAGCGCCGACCATCAGCAGTTCGCCGTGCGCCATGTTGATGACGCCCATCACGCCGTAGGTGATCGCCAGGCCGAGGGCGCCGAGCAGCAGAATGCTGCCGAGCGAGATGCCGGAAAAGACGCGCGCCAGGTTTTCGGCGCGCGCGAGGCGCCCGTCGATCGCCTTGAGCGCGGCGATCGCCGCATAACGCACCTTGTTGTCCGGTTCGCTGCTCTTGTCGGTGAGCGGCAACAGCACGTTGCGGATCGCCGGCGACGAGGTTTCGGCGAGCGCCCTGACGGCTTTCATGCGCGCCGCCGGGTCGGCGTTGCCGAGGTTGGCCTGCGCGTAGGCCAGGGTGAGCAACGCCTTGATCTGCGCGTCGTTTTCCTTTTCGAGCGCGCGCGAAAGGAGGGGCGCCATCGCCGGACTGACCTTGCTTTGCAGCTTCTGCGCCGAGGCGAGGCGCACGGCCGGGTCGGCGTCGAAGAGTTCGAGCGCGGCGAGCGCTTCGGCGAGCTGGCCGCGAATGCGATTGTTGACCGTCACCGATTCGGGGTTGTCCGGCGTCTGGCGCGGCTTGCCGGTCGCCGCGTCAAATGCCTTGTCGCCGTCGACGATGATGACCTTGCCATTGTCCACATAGAGGCTGTCCTCGGCCATGGCCTTGAACACGCGCACCGTGTCCGGATCCGCGGTCTGGGTCAGTTTCTGGATCGCGGCGACTTTCACGCTCGAGTCGTCGTCGGCCAGCTGGCGCACGAGGGCCGCATCCAGTGCTGCCCAGGCGGGCAGAGCAATAAAGCAGATGAGAGCGGCCAAAAGACGGGGTTTCATGGGCTTATCCGCACGCAGAGCAGGTCCGCAACACGCCGTCATTCCCGCGCAAGCGGGAATCCAGGTGCGGCGCTGGATTCCGGGCCAAGCCCGGAATGACGGTGTGGGCGGCGTGGTTCACATGCCTTCCGGTTCATCCTTCTTCTTGTCGTTGCCCTCGATGTACGGGCTCCACGGTTGCGCCTTGACCGGGCCGGGCGTTTTCCAGACGACGTTGAACTGGCCGTTGGCCTTGATTTCGCCGATGAACACCGGCTTGTGCAGGTGATGGTTCTTCGCATCCATCTCGATCGTGAAACCGTCCGGCGCCTTGAAGGTCTGCCCGGCCATCGCGGCGATGACCTTGTCAACGTCGGTCGACTTGGCTTTCTCGACCGCCTGCTTCCACATGTGGATGCCGACATAGGTCGCTTCCATCGGGTCGTTGGTCACGGCGGTGGCGGCGTTGGGCAGCTTCTGCTTCTTGGCCCAGTCCTTGTACATCTTGACGAACTTGTCGTTCTCAGGATTCTTCAGCGACATGAAGTAGTTCCACGCCGCCAGATGGCCGACCAGCGGCTTGGCGTCGACACCGCGCAGTTCCTCTTCGCCGACCGAGAAAGCGACCACCGGAACGTCGGTGGCTTTCAGGCCGGCGTTGCCGAGTTCCTTGTAGAAGGGCACGTTGGAGTCGCCGTTGATGGTCGACACGACGGCGGTCTTCTTGCCTTCGGAAGCGAACTTCTTGATCTTGGCGATGATCGTCTGGTAATCGCTGTGGCCGAAGGGCGTGTAGTCCTCCATGATGTCGGTATCGGCGACGCCCTTCGATTTCAGGAAGGCGCGCAGAATTTTGTTGGTCGTGCGCGGATAGACATAATCGGTGCCGAGCAGCACGAAGCGCTTGGCTTCGCCGCCGTCCTTGCTCATCAGGTATTCGACCGCCGGGATCGCCTGCTGGTTGGGCGCGGCGCCGGTGTAGAAGACGTTCTTCTCGAGTTCCTCACCCTCGTACTGGACCGGGTAGAACAAGAGGCCGTTCAATTCCTTGTACACCGGCAGCACCGATTTTCTCGACACCGAAGTCCAACAGCCGAAGGTCACGGCGACCTTGTCCTTGGTCAGCAGCTGGCGCGCTTTTTCGGCGAACAGTGGCCAGTTCGACGCCGGATCGACAACGACGGGCTCGAGCTTCTTGCCCATGACGCCGCCGGCCTTGTTGATTTCGTCGATGGTCATCAGCACGGTTTCCTTGAGCGCGGTCTCGGAAATGGCCATGGTGCCGGATAGCGAGTGCAGCACGCCGACCTTGATGGTGTCGGCGGCAAGCGCAGCGAATGAAGTGAGACCGAACGAGGCCAGGGCCGCGGACAGCACGGTGGCCTTGATGAAAGTGCGACGTGAGTTCATGGCGAGGCTCCTTAAACATTGGCGAAACTGCAAGGGGGTTTGCAGCGCCACTGCAGATTAGGGAAACCGGGCCGATCCGGAAATACGTCAGATTGCGTAGGCGACCGGCGAACCGCGCTGTTCGCAGGCGGCGCACGGAAGCTCCTGGCACGCGCTCGCCGCCGGCCGGCGCAATGGCCGCCGCCTGGCGCTCTGCTTTTTCCGCTTTGACAAGGAACAACCATGCGCGCACTGTTGTCATCTACCAGTTCCCTCCCCGTCCTATCAACCCCGATGGAGATTCAAGATGGCGAATTCGCCCTTTGACACGCTTGCCAGCCTTTCCCCCGACCATCCGGAGGTGCGCTTCCACTCGCTGCCGGCGCTGGAGCGGGCCGGCGTCGGCAAGATCTCGCGCTTGCCCGTGTCGATCCGCATCGTGCTTGAGGCCTTGCTGCGTCATTGCGACGGCAAGCGCGTCAGCGAAAAGCACATCCGCGAACTGGCGAACTGGCGGCCGACGGCGCCGCGCAGCGAAGAGATCCCATTTGTCGTGGCGCGCGTCGTCCTGCAGGACCTCACTGGCGTGCCGCTGCTCTGCGATCTCGCGGCGATGCGCAAGGCGGCGGCCGACCGCCATGTCGATCCGCACCGCATCGAGCCGCTGGTCGCCGTCGACCTGGTCGTCGACCACTCGGTGCAGGTCGATTACTACGGCACGCCGCAGGCCTTGCAGCAGAATATGGCATTGGAGTTTCAGCGCAACCGCGAGCGCTACCAGTTCATGAAATGGGGAATGCAGGCCTTCGAGACATTCCGTGTCGTGCCGCCGGGAATCGGCATCGTGCACCAGGTCAATCTCGAATACCTGTTCAAGGGATTGCGCCGGCAGGAAAGCAAGGAAGGCACGCTGCTCTTCCCCGACACACTGGTCGGCACCGACTCGCACACGACGATGATCAATGCCCTCGGCGTCGTCGGCTGGGGCGTCGGCGGCATCGAGGCGGAAGCGGCGATGCTCGGGCAGCCGGTCTACTTCCTGACACCCGATGTCGTCGGCGTCGAACTCGTCGGCCGCCTCAAGGAAGGCATCACGGCGACCGACCTGGTACTCACCCTGACCGAGCTGCTGCGCGGCGAAAAAGTCGTCGGCACCTTCGTCGAATTCTTCGGCGAGGGCGCGCGCACGCTGACCGTCACCGACCGCGCGACGCTCGCCAATATGGCGCCGGAATACGGCGCGACGATGGGTTTCTTCCCGGTCGACGCGAACACCGTCAGCTACATGCGCGCCACCGGGCGCGCGGAGACGGACTGCGCACAGTTCGAGGCCTACTTCAAGGCGCAAGAGCTGTTCGGCATTCCGCTCACCGGCGCGATCGACTATTCGCGCACCGTGCGCCTCGACCTGTCGAGCATCGTCCCGTCGCTGGCCGGCCCGAAGCGCCCGCAGGACCGCATCGCGCTGCCCGACATGGCGCAGAACTTCGACCGCCAGCTCAGCGCGCCCGAAACCGCCGACGGTTTCGCGCGCGCCGCCGATACCCTCGGCAAGCGCTATCCGACCGGCAAGCCCGGCGTCGATCTCGGCCACGGCGACGTGCTGATCGCGGCGATCACCTCCTGCACCAACACCAGCAATCCCGCCGTCATGATCGCCGCCGGCCTGCTGGCGAAGAAGGCCGTGGCCAAGGGGCTGCGCGTGAAATCGCACATCAAGACGTCGCTCGCGCCCGGATCGCGCGTCGTCACCGATTACCTGACCGCGGCCGGTCTGCTGGCACCGCTCGCCGAACTCGGCTTCGCGCTCGCCGGTTACGGCTGCACGACCTGCATCGGCAACGGCGGCGAACTCGAGCCGGAGTTCAACAAGGCGATCGCCGAGCATCAGCTGGTCGCCGCGGCGGTGCTCTCGGGCAACCGCAATTTCGAGGCGCGCATCCACCCCAGCCTGCGCGCCAATTTCCTCGCTTCGCCGCCGCTCGTCGTCGCCTTCGCCATCGCCGGCCGCGCCAACATCGACCTCACCCATGAGCCGCTCGGCCAGGGCAGCGACGGCCAGCCGGTCTATCTGCGCGACATCTGGCCAAGCTCGGACGAAATCGACGCGGCGCTGCCCTTCGCGCTCGACCCGGCGACCTTCAAGCGGCGCTACGGCGATTTCACCAGCGGCAACGAC
>CAIXAY010000506.1 GCA_903917505.1 uncultured beta proteobacterium
GGTCGGCGGGGTCCAGACCTACGTCGTCAATGCGCGCATCATCACGGCGACCAACCGCAAGCTCGAGGAGAAGGTCGCCGCCGGCCAGTTCCGCGAGGACCTCTACTATCGGCTGCACGTCTTTCCGATTCATTTGCCGGCGCTGCGCGACCGGCAGGACGACATCCCGCTGCTCGCCGATTACTTTCTCAAGAAGCATGCGCTGCTCAACGACAAGGAGGCGCTCGCCATCGCGCCGGAGGCGGCCGCGGTGCTGCGCCAATACCGCTGGCCCGGCAACATCAGGGAGCTGGAAAATACGATCGAATGTGCGGTGATCAAGCTCGGCGGGGCCAGGCTCGAAAGCGCGCACCTGCCGGCGAAGATGTTCGCCGCTGGTGCGAATGGCCAGGATGCGCCGCGCATCGACGCGGAAAAGGACAATCTGCTCAAGGCTCTTGCCGCATTCGACGCCAGCGTCGAGGGCAAATCGCAGGCTGCCGCGAGCCTTGGCATGAGCCGCGCGACCTTGTACCGCAAGCTGCGCAAGTATGATTTGCTCAAGGCTTGATGGCGATAGACGCTGGTTCTCAATCTGGCATACTGATACAGTTGTGCCCGCTTGATGCGATACTGCGGAGCATGTGAGTCGAAGAGCAAGATCTTTCCACCGAACCAAGAGGGGCACCGAAATGACTGAAGCTGAAGAACTGCGCCAGCAATTGATCATGGCGTTCAAGAGCCGTGCGCTGGTCTATGCGGCGGTGTACGAAGAACTGATCCCCGAGGTCGGCGCCGAGCGCGCCGAAGCGATCCTGAAGCGCGCCATCTACAAGCGCGGCATCGCCATTTCACCAAAGTTCGCCAAGCACGCGCCGACTGATTTCACCGGCCTGCGCGACGACTTTCTCGAATTCGTTCCCGATCACGGCCGCCTGTTCGCGCCCGAGGTCAAGCATTGCGACCACGAAGGGCTCGACATCAAGTTCCACGACTGTCCGCTCAAGAACGCCTGGGTCGAAGCCGGCTACGACGATGCGATGGTGACCACGCTGTGCCGCATCGCCGGCGTCGTCGACAATGGCACTTTCGAGGGCGCCGGCTTCGGCTTCGAGGGCACGACCTGGAAGCCGGGCGAGACCGGCTGCTGCCATTTGAAAGTCGTCCACAAGAAAGCCTGAGCTATTCACCCACCTTGCAATTTCCGGAGATGCAAATCATGACCAAAAGACGCAACTTCCTGTTTGCCGCGATTTCCCTGGCCCTGCTGGCCGGCAGCGCTTACGCCGAGAACAAGACGGTGGCCATCGGCTACCACGCGCCGCTATCCGGCGAGAACGCCCAGTACGGCGTGCAGTTCCGCAACTCGGCGATGCTCGCCGTCGACCAATTCAACAAGTCGGGCAAGCTGCCCGGCGTGACCATCGTGCTCAAGTTCGAGGACAGCAAGGGCGACGCCAAGGAAGGGGTCAACCTTGCGCGCAAGTTCTCCGACGACCAGAGCATCGTCGCCGCCATCGGCGATTTCAATTCGACGGTGTCGATGGCCGCAGCGCAGGTCTATGCGCAGACCCACCTCGCGCAACTGTCGCAGACGGCCTCGCACCCCGATTTCGTCAAGATCAGCCCCTACCAGTTCCGCAACATCACGACGATGGACTATGAAAGCCCGCTGGTCGCCAAATGGGCGCTGTCCAACGGCGCCAAGAAGATCGCCGTGGTCGCCATCCAGAACGACTGGGGCCAGACGGCCGCGGCGAACTTCGTCGGCGCCACGAAGGCCAACGGCGGCGAGATCACCGACACCGAGTTCTTCAATCCCGGCACCCGCGACTTCCGCTCGATCATTACCAAGATCGCGCGCAACCAGCCCGACGCCATCTTCCTCGCCGCTTTCTATGAGGACGGTTCGGCCTTCCTGCAGCAGAAGACGCGGATGGGAATCAAGCAGGCGATCTACGGCACTTCGTCGCTCTCCGATCCGAAATTGCTCGAACTCGCCGGTCCCGCCGCGAACAACATGTACGCGACGACGACCTTCCTGGCCGACAGCCCGGAAGCCAACGTGCAGAACTACGTCAAGTCCTACGAGGCGCGCTACAACGTCAAGCCGCAGATGTTCGCGGCCCAGGCTTTCGATGCCACCAACATCGTGCTCAGCGCCATCGTCTCGGCCGGCGGCGCCAATGCGACGCGCGCCAAGGTGCGCGATGCGCTGGCCAAGACCAAGAACTTCCCGGGCGTGACCGGGATCACGACGTTTGACCCGGAGACGCGCGAGCCGGCCAAGACGCTGACCAAGCTGCAAATTCAGAACGGCAAGTACGTGCTCCTGAAGTAAGTCTTCCACCCTCTTCCGGAGCAAGCGGCTGGCCGCAAGGCCAGCCGTTATTGAAACCATGTTTGATATTTTTTTCGTTCAGCAACTGGTGAACGGCCTGTCGGTCGGCTTCATCTACGCGCTGATGGCGATCGGCTTCACGCTGATCTTCGGCGTGCTCAACGTGGTGAACTTCGCGCACGGCGAAGTCTACATGATAGGGGCATACGCCGGCTGGCTGTCGATCACCATCTTCGCGCCACCGCTTTTCGTCGTCATCCTGGTCGCGCTGGCCGTCGGCGCGTTCGCCGGCTTCGGCCTCGAGCGCATCGCCTTCCGCCCGTTCCGCCGCTTCCGCGACGAGGCGTCGCTCAAGTCGAAAGCGATTCGTGAAGCCACCTTGCTCTCTTCGCTGGCGGTCTCGATCATCGTGCGCGAGGCGGCCGAGAAGATCTTCGGCTCGAACATGCAGACGATCCCGCAGGACTACCTCTTGCTGACGCCGATCGAAATCGGGCCGCTGACTTTCGCCAGCGGCCAGTTCCTGATCTTCGGCCTGTCGATCGTCATGCTCGGCGGCCTGCAATGGCTGCTGAAGCGCACCCAGGTCGGCCTCTCGATCCGCGCCGTCGCCAACAATCCGATGGGCGCGACCTACGTCGGCATCAACACCGAGCGCACCATCATCGCCACCTTCATCATCGGCTCGACGCTCGGCGCCGCCGCCGGCCTCGTCGTCGGCCTCTACCAGGGCGCGATCTTTCCGGCCATGGGTTTTGCGCCCGGCATCAAGGCTTTCGTCGCGATGGTCATGGGCGGCCTCTCGTCGATCGGCGGCGCGGTCGTCTGCGCGATCATCCTCGGCGTCGCCGAGGCCGTCACCACGAGCTTCTTCGCGCAGGGCTGGGGCGATTTGGTGGCTTACGTCTTCCTGGTCATCACCTTGATCTTCTTCCCGACCGGCCTGTTCGGCGGCGGCCGGGATAGGGTCTGATCATGCGCAGATCGCTCTCCATCCTGGTCATTTTCCTCGCCGTCTTCGTCGTCCTGCCGGGCATCCTCTCGGCGGTGGGCGGCGGCTACTGGTTCCGCGTCACGACCACCATCGGCGTCTTCGCCATCCTGACCATGAGCGCCAACCTGATCAGCGGCACCACCGGGCTGATGTCGCTCGGGCACGCCGGTTTCTACGGCATCGGCGCCTACACGGCGGCGCTGCTCTCGACCGGCCTGCACTGGCCGTTCTACCTGACGCTGCCGGTCGCCGGCGCGGTCACCGCCTGCTTCGGCATTCTGCTGGCGCTGCCGACGATGCGCCTGATCGGCATCTACTTCGCCGTGGCGACGCTGGGCCTCGGCGAGATCATCCACCTGACGCTGCTCAACTGGGTCGGCTTCACGCGCGGGCCGATGGGCATTTCGGCGATCCCGGGCATCGCGGTGGGCGGCCTGTTCGAAGCTTCCGACATCGTCAATTACTACGCGGTGGCCGTCGCGGCCGTGCTCACCGCATTCGTGCTCGGGCGCCTCGCGCATTCCTACTACGGCAACGCCTTGCGCGCGGTGCGCGAGGACGACCAGTGCGCCGCATCGATGGGGCTCAACGTGGTGCGCCTGAAAATCCAGTCGTTCGCGTTCGCCTGTTTCTTCGCCGGCGTCGCCGGGGCGCTGTGGGCGCATACGACCGGCTACATCTCGCCGGGCGATTTCCGCTTTTCCGAATCGATCCTGATCCTCGCGATGATCGTCGTCGGCGGGCTCGGCAGCCTGCCCGGCGCAATCGTCGGCGCGGTGATCCTGCTCGGCCTGCCGGAAGTGCTGCGGCCGATCGGCGATTACCGGATGATCGTCGTCGGCCTGGTGATGTTCCTGTCGATTCTTTTCCTGCCACGCGGCCTGCTCGGCGAGACCTCGGTATTGTCGCTGATGCGCAGCCAGTTCGGCCTGGCCTGGGATAACGCCAAGCAACTCGGGTGGCGGCAATGAGCACGCCACTGCTCGAAATCCGCAAGGCCAGCCGGCGTTTCGGCGGGCTGCTCGCGGTCGATGATTTTTCCGGCGTCGTCGAGCGCGGCGAACGCGTCGGACTGATCGGGCCCAACGGCGCCGGCAAGACGACGGTGTTCAACCTGATCACCGGCTTCTTCCCGCTGACTTCGGGAAGCATCCTGTTCGACGGTACCGACATCTCGCAGATGAAGTCCTTCCAGGTCGCCCGCCTCGGCGTCGCGCGCACCTTCCAGAACCTGCGCGTGATGCCCAACCTGACGGTCTTCGACAATGTGTCGATCGGCGCGCTCGGCGCCATCGGCCATTCGCCGGCCAAGGCCCTGTTCAATCACCGCAAGTATGCCGAGGACGTCAGCCGGCGCACCTGGGAGGCGCTGGCACGCGCCGGTTTGCAGGCCCAGGCCGGCGAACTCGCGGCGAGCCTCTCCTACGGCAAGCGCAAGTACCTGGAGATCGCCCGGGCGCTGGCCCTGTCACCGCGCCTCCTGATCCTCGACGAGCCGGCCGCCGGACTCAACGACACCGAGACCGCGCAGCTCTCCGATTTCGTCCGCAAGCTCTCGAGCGAGGGCCTGACGATCCTGCTGGTCGAACACGACATGGCTTTCGTGATGAGCCTGTGCGAGCGCGTGATGGTCATGGCCTCGGGCCGCAAGATCGCCGATGGCACGCCGCAACAGGTGTCGCACGACCCCATCGTGCTCGAAGCCTATCTCGGCAGCGAAGAGGAGGAGGCCGCATGACGACCAATCTCCTCGAAATCGCCGGCCTGGAAGTGCGCATGGGCGAACAGATCATCCTCGATGGCGTCTCGCTGCACGTGCCGCAGGGCGGCATCGTCACCGTGCTCGGCAGCAACGGCGTCGGCAAGACGACACTGATGCGCGCCGTCTCGGGCGTCTATCGCGCCACGGCGGGAAGCATCCGCTTCGAGGGCCACGAGATTTCGCACTGGCCTTCGCATCGCATCGTCGCCGCGGGCCTGGCTCAAGCCCCCGAGGGCCGGCAAATCTTTTCGTCGATGAGCGTCGCCGAGAATCTGCGCATCGGCGCCGTCGGCCTGCCGCCCGAGGCGCTCGCCGAGGAACTCGAAAAGCAGCTCACGCGTTTCCCCATCCTGCGCGAGCGTTACGCGCAGAGCGCCGGCACGCTGTCCGGCGGCGAGCAGCAGATGCTGTGCATCGCCCGCGCGCTGATGTCGCGGCCGAAACTCCTGCTGATGGACGAGCCCTCGCTTGGCCTCGCGCCCAAGGTCGTGCGCCTGATCTTCGACCTGATCGGCCAGATCCGCAGCGAAGGGCATTCGGTATTGCTCGTCGAGCAGAACGCCCGCGCCGCGCTGCGCGTCGCCGAGTATGCCTACGTCATGGACGGCGGCAAGATTGCGATCGAGGGCACAAGCGCCGAGCTGGCCAGCGATGCGCGCGTGCGCGCCGCCTACCTCGGCGGCCACGCCGCCTGAGTGTCTGCGTTCAAGGAGCCGCCTGACTAGACTCACTGCATCGTCATTCCGGCTTTCGCCGGAATGACAAACGATTAGACTGAAGTTACCCCCTTTGTAGTCACCCCCAATAACGACAAGTGCTTGTCTGGTCTAACGATTCGGGCCACTTGTCGTTTATTTTTGTTACAATGTGTAGTCACTAATATA
>CAIXAY010000507.1 GCA_903917505.1 uncultured beta proteobacterium
AGATTCGAACTGTCGACCTACGGATTAAGAGTCCGCTGCTCTACCAGCTGAGCTAACGCCCCACGTAGTGATAACCAAACAACTGTTCTACCGAGTCTAAACTATCTGGTAGGTCGGGCGAGATTCGAACTCGCGACCAACGGATTAAAAGTCCGCTGCTCTACCAACTGAGCTACCGACCCGGAAAAACGGGAACGCCGGATTATAGAGACCGGTCGGAACCCTGTCAATGCGAACGGGCCGATTTTCCGATATTACGGCGTGCCGAAGTAGCGCGTCGGGTCGGCGATGCCGGCCGTGGCGAATCCTTCGCGGCGCAGCCGGCATGAGTCGCAGACGCCGCAGGCGCGGCCCGCAGCGTCTGCCTGGTAGCATGAAACGGTGGCCCCGTAATCGACGCCGAGCGCGCTGCCGCGCCGGATGATCTCGGCTTTCGAAAGCGCGATCAAGGGCGCATGGATGCTCAGCCTGGCGCCTTCGACAGCGGCCTTGGTCGCGAGGTTGGCCATGGCCTCGAAGGAGGCGATGTATTCGGGGCGGCAATCCGGGTAGCCCGAATAGTCGACCGCATTGACGCCGACGAAGATGTCGCGGCTGCCGAGCACCTCGGCCCAGGCCAGCGCCAGCGACAGCATGATGGTGTTGCGCGCCGGCACGTAGGTGACCGGAATGCCGGGCTGCACGCCGTCGACCGGCAGGGCGATCGCCTGATCGGTGAGCGCCGAGCCGCCGAACTCGGCGAGTGAGAGGCGCAGCACGCGATGCTCGCGCGCGCCGAGTGTCGCGGCCAGGCGCGCGGCCGCATCGAGCTCGACGCAGTGGCGCTGGCCGTAGTCCACCGACAGGCAGTAGCAGTCGAAGCCCTCGCTGCGCGCGATGGCCAGGGTGGTCGCCGAGTCGAGGCCGCCGGAGAGCAGAACGACGGCGCGCCGTGGCGATTGCGGCAGGAGGGAAGCGGGAGTGTTCATTGATTGCGTATCGATTGAAGGTTGCCGCCAGTCACGGCCTGGCCGCCATTTTACCGGCAATGGGCGGCTGCGGACGCTTCCTACGCTACAATCACGAACTATTCCATGTGCTTTTCCTCCAGGGAGAAAACGATGCGCCAAACCAGCTACCTGATCGCCGCTGCTGCCATGTTCTTGCTCGGAACCTCCGCGCAAGCTGCAGAGGCGACCAAGACCACCGTGAAAGTCGGTTTTCTGTCGACGCTCTCGGGGCCGGGCGCCGGACTCGGCGTCGATATCCGCGATGGTTTCAACCTGGCGATGAAGACCCTGAACGGCAAGCTCGGCGGCCTGCCGGCCGAAGTCATCATCGCCGACGATCAGCAGAAACCCGAAGTCGCGCAGCAGGCGACCGAGAAATTCCTGAAGAAGGACAAGGTCGATTTCATGACCGGCATCGTCTTCTCCAACCTGATGCTGGCGGTCGGCCCGGCGGTCTTCGACAGCAAGACCTTCTACATCTCGGCCAACGCCGGGCCTTCGCAGTACGCCGGCGAGCAGTGCAACGCCTACTACTTCAACGTCGCTTCGCAAAACGACGGCCTGCACGAAGCGGTCGGCAAATACGTGCAGGACAAGGGTTTCAAGAACGTCGTCCTGGTCGCGCCCAACTATCCCGGCGGCACCGACGCGATGGCCGGCTTCAAGCGTTTCTACAAGGGCAAGGTCGGCGAGGAGATCTACACCAAGCTCGGTCAACTCGACTACGCCGCCGAGCTCGCGCAGATCCGCTCGCTGAAACCCGATGCGGTCTTTTTCTTCCTGCCCGGCGGCATGGGGATCAACTTCGTCAAGCAGTTCGTCGCTGCCGGACTGTCGGCCGACACGCAACTGTTCGCGCCGGGCTTCGCCGCCGACGAGGACGTCATCAAGGCGGTCGGCGCGCCGATGCTCGGCATGTTCAATTCGTCGAACTGGGCGCACGACCTCGACAACGCGGAGAACAAGCGCTTCGTCGCCGACTTCCAGAAGGACTACGGCCGCCTGCCCTCGCTCTATGCCTCGCTCGGCTACGACGCGGCGATGCTGATGGACGCGGCGGTGCGCGACGTCAAAGGCAAGCTCGACGACAAGGCGGCGCTCAGGAAAGCGCTCGAAGCCAAGCGCTTCAAGTCGGTGCGCGGCGATTTCTCCTTCAACACC
>CAIXAY010000508.1 GCA_903917505.1 uncultured beta proteobacterium
AAACTGGACTTCATGTCACCCCTTGAAGCCCGCCAGGCTTATGCCATACGAAAGGCGGCCTGAGTTGCAAAACCGTGTCCAGGAAATGCGAGCCGGTACACCATGTGAAGGCACTCGACCGGCGTGTTCATCGCGAGCGCCAACTCCCCAATAAATTCGGTCTTTCCGCAACCGGGGGGGCCCACAATAATTATCGGCGTCTGCCGCATTGCTTGGCCACCGATCTTGGCCACCAGAGCGGCGCGCTGGTAGGCACCAATGACCGTGTCAAAGTTTTCGAAGCGATCTTTTAACTTAGTGAGCCGATTCATCGTGGAGTCATCAATCCGCGAGAGGATCCGATAAGGGCCGAGTTCTCGAAGCTTCTTGATCAGGGATTCATTTCGGCGCGCCGCGTCTCGGTCAGCTTCGGTGTCAATGAACGCGTCGAGAACCTTCGGATCGAATAGGCGAACATAACCGGCAGGACAGGACCCATAGGCATTCGAGGTATGGGTCTTGCCGGTGCGACGTGCGATCACATCTTGGCGACGAAGGTTGAGGGTATTGTTGAGTAGTTGAGTGGGATCGGTCATAGTATTAATGTATTATTATAGCGGGCTGGACCGCCGGTGTCAAGAGCCTTGTCGCCCTTAGGCCATTAAGAAATTGGCGTGAGGCGTCTTTTACCAATAAAACGCCACATGGGACCACACGTCATAACGTGTATAGGTGTATCGTGGTAACATAAAAGTCGTTTTTTCATCGGCCCATTTGGCTATGCCCGACATCGTCCACGTTCCCGTCGATTTGTCCGGACTTGATCAGAGCGACAAAGCGCAAATAACTGCGCTGTTCGCAGCCATTCAAGACGGTATTACGCACTACACGACGGATCCCCAAACTGAAAAGAGCGCCATTTTGTACGTCAATGAATGGGCCGAACGGTGGCGTCTCAAGCACTACCGAAAAGGCAGGAGAGGCTTTTTGTATGTCGATTTGCCGCGCGAAGAGGCGTTGGGTCGAATGCAAACCCGGCTGCACCAAAGCATGATCGCACAGCTCGATTTTTTTTCGACCTATCCCTGCCTAGCGGACGGCAAAAACAGTTTCGGAACAAAACTCAAATTAAACGAGTTCGTGTTCAGGGAATTCTTGGCGCGCGAGCCGTGGAAACTTGACGAGTGGACATGGGACGCGCCGCGCGCCACGTTCACCACCCTTGGTAAGAAGAGGGTTCCGACGGGTTATAAGCAAGTGAATATTCAAGTAAACAAAGAACTGGCGGCATCGGTTGTCAAGACAGCGCAGACTCTAGCCATCAAGCCAGCGCCATTTATCGCCTCAGCCTTCGGTTGGGGGGTGCGATATTTACTACCCCAACTTGCTAGACAGACAGGGTAGAGGTATGGGTCAGCAGATTCGCGTTTTTGTTGAATTGCCCATCGGGTCTCTCCTGCCCGATCCAAAGCAGCCCCGACAATTCAGTTTTGACGAACCGGTTGATGAAGGCGAATCCTCGCTTCAAAACCTGGCCCAGTCCATCCGCGAACACGGAATCTTGAGTCCGATTCGCGTAAGCGAAAAAGCGGAGGGTCGATACCAGATCGAGTCGGGGGAGCGCCGCTGGCGAGCGGCGCAGTTGGCCGGCCTCGAAACAGTGCCCGTTGAAATCGTCAAAAACAGCGGACTTCCGTTAATTCGGCAACTGGTAGAGAATCTGCAACGCCAGGATTTACGGGGCACGGAATACGCATTGACGATCAAGCGGCTGCGTGATGATCATGGCCTCACGCAAGCAGAAATAGCGAAATTTATCGGGAAATCCGAGCCGTCAATCACTCGTATCCTGTCCGTTCTCGACCCCGAATGGGCGCCGTACATGGAGGCCATAAACGGCAGCGGTTCCGTGCTCAATTATCTGCGCAGCCTATCTCCAAGAACGCAAGGCCTGCTCCTGCGGCGATTCAATGCAAGCCAGATAACATATTCGTCTCAAGATCTGATGCGGATTCGACAGGTTGAGAAAGCGGCGGCAAAGCGGGGAATTCAGGACTTCGTTTCCGCCAACAACCTTGCTGATATCTTGTCTGGAAAGATAACCAATGCCGATTTACCGGACCGCGGAGATCGAGACCCAGACCATTGCAGTGCGCCGCTCATTATCGCCAAACACGCCGATCCTGGTGTGGGGGCGCCGTTGTTATCAGGTTCGTCTTATACCAAAATCAATCCGCCTCATTCATCGAGCGCCGCAGAATTGGCAGCGTCTGTACCGCCAGTACCCCGAGACTTGCTGATCAAGGGCTTGTCGCTGTTGCCTCCGGAACCCGAGAAATCATCGTATCCCCTAACCATCGACATCGAGATCAAATTGTCCGCGGCTGAAGCCAGCAGAGTTCTGCTTTATCTTGGAATCCTAGAGATTCCTGATAGCCCCACGGCTCTCCGAGACCTGCTGGTGCGGGCTCTCAAGAATTTGTGACACCCACCTTGTGCAATAGCGACTCCATAAGCCGAATAGGATCAAACACAAACTGGCGTGGCGCAACGGCCAACTCATCAAGGTACCGGCCCATAATCGACACGACGAGATAACTACAGTCGCTAACAGTGTGTAGAGAACCGACTAAGCACTGTTATCCTCTCGTTGTGAAAAGCATCTCGCCCCCCGGAACCCTTCTTTGACCAGTAGGCCCGTGCCAATGATTTTGACTCGCACCCAAGATTGATAATGCCCATCTGAATCAGGGTTTGTGGTGACCGCGATCACCGGAATCAGTTTGACGTCGAGTTTGGCCAATTTGAGGCCGGACTTTATCGCACCTACGAACCTGAGCATGACTTCCTGCGAATCGCTGACGACCAGTTGCTTGTCATCGTAATAGGAGAAAGGAATCGAAGATTAGCAGTGACCGTAAGCATTTCAAATACAAGACCCTCAATCTCTTATAATGCCATTTTCCAAAAAACATGTATTTTAGCCGCCAATGCGCATTCTGTTGGTCAAGACCTCATCGCTTGGCGACGTCATACACAATCTGCCGGTGGTCAGCGATCTGCGCCGTGTGTTCCCTGAGGCGCAGATCGACTGGTGCGTCGAGGAAGCGTTCGCCGACATTCCGGGCCTGCACCCCGAGATCGACCGGGTCATTCCGGTCGCCGTCCGTCGCTGGCGCCGGACACTGGGGCAGCGCGCGACCTGGCGTGAGATCGGCGAATTCAGGCGTTGCCTGCGCCGCACTCGCTATGACGCGATCATTGATACGCAAGGCTTGTGCAAGAGCGGACTGATCGCATCGCAGGCCCGCGGCCCGCGTTATGGCTATGCCGCCGGCGCGGCGCGCGAAGCACTGGCCGCCCGTTTCTACAACCAGACAATCGTCATCCCGCACAACGTTCACGCCGTCGAGCGCAATCGCTGGCTGGCGGCGGCTGCGCTCGACTACCCGGTGGATCTGCCGCTCGATTACGGCATCAAGGCACCCGCTGTCGACCTGCCGTGGTTCGCCGGCGCGCAGCATGCGCTGCTCCTCACGGCAACGAGCCGCGACGACAAGCTGTGGGATGAAGCGAATTGGATCGTCATCGCCCGGGAACTGACAAGCCGCCGCCTGATTCCCGTCTTCCCCTCAGGCAATGCGCTCGAACGCCAGCGCGCCGAGCGCATCGCGAGCGCCGTGCCGGGCTCGGTCGTCGCCCCGCCGCTCGGCCTGCGTGAACTTGCCGGACTGATGGGCCAGGCCAGGCTGGCAATCGGCGTCGATACCGGGCTTGTGCATCTGGCGACGGCGCTGCGTGTGCCGACCATCGCGCTGTACATGGCCAGCGACCCGGCGCTCACCGGCGTCTACGGATCGGGTTTCTTTCGTAATCTGGGCGCGCGCGGCCGCGCGCCAACGGCGGCGCAAGTCCTGCCCGTGCTGCTCGCCGCCGAACAGGAATTGCGCTGATGGTCCGGCATGTCTATTCCCTTCTCTTCTACCTGGCACAACCGCTCATTTGGCTGCGCCTGCTCTGGCGCGCCCGCCGGCAACCCGAATACTTGCAGCATTTGGGCGAACGCTATGGCTTCTATGCGCAAGCCGTCCCAGACCGTCTGCTCTGGCTGCATGCCGTCTCGGTCGGCGAAACCCGCGCGGCGGAGCCGCTGATCAAGGCACTGCTCGACGCCTATCCCGATTATTTGCTGCTGCTCACGCACATGACGCCGACCGGGCGCGCGACCGGTGGCGAACTGATCGCCAAGTATGGCAATCGGCTGCTGCAGGCTTATCTGCCTTACGACCTGCCCGACGCTTGCGGCCGTTTTCTCGACCACTTCAAGCCGCGCTTGGGCCTGCTCATGGAGACCGAGCTGTGGCCCAACCTGATTGCGGCCGCGGCGCAGCGCGGCGTGCCGCTCGCGCTGGTCAACGCCCGCTTGTCGCCAAAATCGCAGCGCGGGTACCTGCGCCTTGCGCCGCTCATCCGACCGGCGCTCGCCGCACTCTCTGCGGTCGCGGCACAAACGCCCGCCGATGCCGAGCGCCTTTTGGCCATCGGCGCGCAACGCGTCAACATCCTCGGCAACATCAAGTTCGACGTCACTCCTTCGCCGCAGAAACTGGAACTCGGCGGAGAGTGGCGGCAGGCGCTCGGCGCGCGACCGGTCTGGCTGGCGGCGAGTACACGCGAAGGTGAAGAGGCGCTGATCCTCGACGCCTACGCACGCTTGAACCGGCCCGATCTGCTGCTGCTGCTGGTGCCACGCCATCCGCAGCGTTTTGCCGAAGCTGCGGCCCTCGTTGCCGAACGCAAATTGCCGCTCTGCCGGCGCAGCGAGGGCGCGCTGCCGACGGATGACACGCGCGTCTGGCTCGGCGACAGCATGGGCGAAATGCCGGCGTATTTTGCGCTCGCGGACCTCGCGCTGATCGGCGGAACGCTGCTGCCTTTCGGCGGGCAAAACCTGATTGAAGCGGCCGCCTGCGGCTGCCCGGTGCTGGTCGGCCCGCACACATACAACTTCGCGCAGGCGACCGAAGACGCCATCGCCTGCGGGGCGGCGCAAAGAATCGCCGATGTCGACGCGGCCGCCGCCACCGTGCTGAACTTACTGGAAAATAAGGAAGCGCTACAGGCGATGCGCGCCGCCGCCGCGACCTTCAGTCAGGCGCATCGCGGCGCAACGGCGAGGACCGTCGCGCTGATCAGGGAAAGCGCGGCACTTCGAACAGCGGATTGATCTGCTCGAGGTCGGCTTCGCTGAGCGCGCCAATCGCGGCTTTCAGCTTGAGCTGCGAGACCAGCGTATCGAAGCGCGCCCTGGCCAGATCGCGCTTGGTGACATAGACCTGCTGCTCGGCATTGAGCACGTCGATATTGATACGCACGCCGACTTCGTAACCGAGCTTGTTCGATTCAAGCGCACTAATGCTTGAAATCAAGGCGGCATCGAGCGCGCGCACCTGCGCCAGGCCGTTGACCACACCGAGGAAGGATTGCTGCGAGTTGAGCGCGGCCGTGCGCTTGGCGTTTTCCAGCGCGGCCTCGGCGGCCACGCGGTTGGCCACCGCTTCGCGCACCCTGGAATTGACGAGGCCTCCCTGGAAAATCGGGATGTTGAGCTGCACGCCGATATTGCGCGCGGTCGTCTCGAGCCCGTCGTTGCTCAACTGCGAGATCGGCGCATTGGTCTTGCCATAATTGGCCACGGCATCGAGGGTCGGATAATGGCCCGCGCGCTGGCGCTCGACTTCCTTCACGGCGAACTCGGTCGCGGCCTGCTGCGCCTGGACGGTGAAGCTGTCTTTCTCGGCCGCATCGACCCAGCGCTCCATGCGGGCCGGCTGCGGCGGCCGCAGCTCGGCGCTAGGCTTGAGGCTGTTGAGTTCGCCGGGATCGCGGCCGACGATGACATGCAAGGTGTAGCGCTTGACGTCCAGATCGCTTTCGGCGGCGATTTCCTGCGCGCTCGCCAGGTCGTAGCGCGATTGCGCTTCCTGCGAATCGGTGATCGTCGCAGTTCCGACTTCAAAATTCTTCTTGGCCTGTTCGAGCTGCTGGGCGATCGCCTCCTTGTTGGCACGTACCGCCTTCAAGTTCTCGATCGCGAACAACACGTCGAAATATGCCTGGGCGACGCGCAGAATCAGGTCCTGCGAGGCCTGCGCCAGCGTCGCCTCGGCCTGCACGACCTGCAATTTGGCCTGGTCGTACTGAACGAAGTTCTGCCAGCGAAACAGCGGCTGCGTCAAACTGACGTTGTAGCC
>CAIXAY010000509.1 GCA_903917505.1 uncultured beta proteobacterium
CCTTGCGTGATAACGCGTGTATTTCTGTTGATGAGTATCGACATAGCTCCCTCACTTGACCGCAGCGACGATTTCGGCGGCGGCGTCAGCCATGGTGTCGGCTGAGATGATCGGCAGACCCGAATCCTTCAGGATCTGTTTGCCCAGTTCCTCGTTGGTGCCTTTCATGCGCACCACCAGCGGCACCTTCAAATGCGTCTGGCGCACGGCTTCGATGACGCCGTCGGCGATGGTGTCGCACTTCATGATGCCGCCGAAGATATTGACCAGGATGCCTTTGACATTGTGGTTCCTGAGCATGATCTTGAAGGCTTCGGTGACCTTCTCGGTCGATGCGCCGCCGCCGACGTCGAGGAAGTTGGCCGGCTCGGCGCCGAACAGCTTGATGGTGTCCATGGTCGCCATGGCCAGGACGGCGCCATTGACCAGGCAACCGATGTTGCCGTCGAGCGAGATGTAGGCGAGGCCGAATTTCGAGGCTTCGATTTCGTTCGGGTCCTCCTCGTCGAGGTCGCGGTAGGCGAAGATCTCGGGCTGGCGGTACAGCGCGTTGTCGTCGAAGGTGAACTTGGCGTCGAGCGCCTTGATCTCGCCCGGCCGCCCGTCGACGCCGCCTTCGAGGATCAGCGGGTTGATTTCGGCCAGCGTCGCGTCGCTCGCCCAGAAACAGGTGTACACGCCCTTGAACGCTCGCACCGCGCTGGCCACCGAAGCTTTCGGAACGCCGATGCCGGCGGCGAGCTTCCTGGCCTGCTCGTCGGTCAGGCCTTCGGCCGGATCGACGAGCACGGTGATGATCTTCTCCGGCGTCTTGTGCGCCACTTCCTCGATGTCCATGCCGCCTTCGGACGAGGCCATGACGGCGACTTTCTGCGAACGTCGGTCGGTCAGCACCGCGAAGTAATACTCCTTGCGGATGTCGGCGCCTTCCTCGACCAGCAGGCGCCGCACCTTCTGGCCTTCCGGCCCGGTCTGATGGGTGACCAGCTGCATGCCGAGAATCTGCTGCGCGTACTCGCGCACCTGCTGCGCCGACTTGGCCACCTTGACGCCGCCGCCCTTGCCGCGACCGCCCGCATGGATCTGGGCCTTGACCACCCAGACCTTGCCGCCCAGGGTGGCGGCGGCCTTGACGGCGTCATCGACGGTGGGGCAGAAAATTCCGCGCGGAACATTGACGCCGAATTTCCTGAGCAGCTCTTTCGCCTGGTATTCGTGTATTTTCATGCGCCTTCCTTGGCTTGGGTTGAAGAATCGACTTTCTGGCTTGAGTCCTTACGGGGCTTGCTTGCGATACCAGCGCGGATAATAGCGCCGAACCGTTTCCGAATGCGTATCCAGGGCATGACAGCGATCGAGCTGATACGGCTTGTGCCCGTCATCCTTGTCGAGCACTTCGCCGGCCAGGGTCTGCAGGGCCGCCGTCGGCAGCAGCATCAAGAGCTCGCTGATGTGGGTGCAGCCGTGCGTGCCGCCGAACATCGCCTTGACCGCCCGGAGAAAACCGTGCATCAGATTCAAGCCGACGATGCGCGAATAGTCGGGCGCGATGCCCTCGCACGAGCCCGGATAAGGCGCGGCATCGGTGCAGGCCGCCGCATCGACGATGGTCATCGCGGTATCGAAGGTCACCCGCACGCGCATCGCATGCACCGCATCGCCGGCCTTGAGCAGGCCGGTATGCAAGGGGTAGTCCTGGTCTTTCGTGTCGACGAGCGCCGCCTCGACCTCCCACAGACCATCGCCGCGCTTGTAGCCGTCAATCGTGACGCGGCGCTGATGAATACGGACGCGCTCGGCGCAAGGTGCGGGAAGTGGCATCGTCGACTCGGAGATGATTTCTCGGGGCAATTATGTTCTGGAAACTTTTTCTAATTTAGCACAAGCGGCGCGCGCCCTGTTGCTTGCCCGCCGCTATCGTAGCGCTCGTAGCGCTTCGCCGCCGGGGCCGGCCATGCGCCCCGCCGCGGCCCCCATGGAAGTTCAAATGGTGAACTGATTGACCGCCTTGTTCATGCGATCGACGTTTTCGCCGAGCTTATGCACCAGACCCTCGGTCTGATTGACGACGGCAACGTTCTGCTCGGTCATCGTCGCCACCTGCTCGACGTTCTGCGCCAGCTGTGTCATCGCCTCCTGCTGTTCGGACGAGGCGTGCGAAATTTCATTGACGCGCTGGATGGTGTCGTCCATTTCGTGCTTGATGCGCTGCAGGGCGTCCTGCGAGGAGTGCACCAGCGCGACCCCTTCTTCGACCTGCGCGGCGCCGGAGCGCATGCCATCGACGGCGCTCTTGGTATCGTTCTGGATCAGCACGATCATGCTGCTGATTTCCTGGGTCGCCTTGGCCGTGCGCTCGGCCAGCTTGCGCACCTCGTCGGCTACGACGGCGAAGCCGCGTCCCTGCTCGCCGGCGCGCGCGGCTTCGATCGCCGCATTGAGCGCGAGCAGGTTGGTCTGGTCGGCGATTTCCTTGATGACGCCGGCGATCTGGCTGATTTCGGCCGAGCGCTGGCCGAGCGTTTCGACCTGCGCCGCCGACCCCTTGACCGTTTCGGACAGCGAATTGATGGTCACGCAGGCGGCGCCCGAACGCTCGGCGCCTTCCCGCGAAACTTCGCCGGCGTTCATCGCCACGTCCTTGGTCGAACGCGCGTGCTCGGCCACTTCGCCGATCGACACGGTCACTTCCTCGACGGCCGCGGCGGCGGCCGATGTCGCTTCGCTCTGCTTTTGCGCCGAGACGAAGACGGCGCGGATGCCGCTATCGACTTCGCGCGTCGCGTCCTCGACGTGCCGCGCCATATCCGCCATGCCCTGCACCGTCGCCTGAACCGATGCGACGAAGATGTCCATCTGATTGGCCACGACACCGAGCAGGTCGGAACGCCCGGTGACGAGGCGCCGCTTGAGGTTGCCCGTCGACAGCACGCTCTCGATCCAGCTGGCGATCGCCGTGAGGTCGCGATTGAGCCGCGGCACGAAGAAGGCGACAAAATAAAGCGCATACAACGCGCATACGGTCATCAAGCCGGTCTGCAGGTTCACGGCCCACGCGGCCCCCGAATATTTCTCGGCCGCTTCGCTGAGGCCAAGCACGATGACCAGAAGGCTCATGATGGTCATCTGAGCGCGCAGCGACACGAGCGACTTCAGCCACGCCGAGCGCTGGTGGATGACTCGCCCATGCTCGACGGCGAGGTTGGCGTTCCCGTCCTTGATGCGTCGATAGGCGTCCGCTGCGGCGTCGATTTCGACACGCTCGGGGCGGCTGCGCACCGACTGGTAGCCGACCACCCGGCCCGCGTCGCGCACCGGCGACACATTGGCCACCACCCAGTAGAAGCCGCCATCCTTGCGCCGATTCTTGACGACGCCGCGCCACGGCAGGCCGGCCTGCAAGTCGCGCCACATGTCGGCAAACGCCGCCTCGGGCATATCGGGATGGCGCACCAGATTGTGCGGCTGACCGACCATTTCCTCGCGCGTGTAGGCACTGACCTTGCAAAAGGCTTCGTTAGCCTCGGTGATGTTGCCTTGCAGGTCGGTGCGCGAATAGATGAATTCGTTTTCTGGCAGCAAAGTTTCGCTATTCGTAACCGGGGAGTTATTGCGCATATTCTTCCTCACGAAAACCTCGGTCACCGCGACCATTGACGCCTGCGCCCCACGCGCGTCGCATAGAATATTACAAAGCGGCGCGCTAGTCATATAACTTTTGTCGTAAGACCACGGCACCGTCCGGCAGCCGCATGCCGATTGCCCGTAGAATGATGCGCAAACCGACTCTCCAGCAACCCGATGAAAACCATCCCTATCCGCTACGCCATCCGCCCGGCGAATCCCGCGGCGCACCGCTTTGAAGTGAGTTGCAGCGTCGCGGCACCGGATCCGTCCGGCCAGCAGTTCGCTCTGCCGGCCTGGATTCCCGGCAGCTACCTGATCCGCGACTTTGCCCGGCACATCGTCGCGATCCGCGCCGAGTGCGCTGGCCAGCCGGTGGCCTTGGAAAAGCTCGACAAGCACACCTGGCAGGCCGCGCCAGGGAAGCGCCGCGGCGCGCTCGTCGTGACCTGCGAAATCCACGCCTGGGACCTCTCGGTGCGCGGCGCCCACCTCGACGAAACGCACGGCTTCTTCAACGGTGCCAGCGTCTTTCTGCGCGTCCTCGGCCAGGAAGAAAACGCTTGCCTGGTCGATATCCAGCCGCCCGCAGCCAGCGCCTGCCGCGACTGGCGCCTGGCCAGCGCGCTGTCGCCGGCGCGCGGCGAAAAGCGCTGCGCGAAGCCGCACGGTTTCGGCCTTTACGCCGCCGCCAGCTACGACGAACTGATCGACCATCCGGTCGAGATGGGCCGCTTCACCCTGGCCGGCTTCGAGGCCGGCGGCGTTGCGCACGAAATCGCCATCACCGGCCGGCACGATTGCGACATCGAGCGTCTTACCGCCGACCTCGCGCGCGTCTGCGCATGGCAGATCGGATTGTTCGGCGCGCCGGCGCCGATGCGCCGCTACACTTTTCTGGTCACGGCGGTCGGCCAGGGCTACGGCGGTCTCGAACACCGCGCCTCGACCGCCCTGCTCTGCTCGCGCTACGACCTGCCGACGCGTGGCATGCAAGGCATCAGCGCCGGTTACCGCACTTTCCTCGGCCTGTGCAGCCACGAGTATTTCCACGCCTGGAACGTCAAGCGCATCAAGCCCGCCGCGTTCACGCGCTGCGATCTGAACCGCGAAAACTACACGACGCTGCTCTGGGCCTTCGAGGGTTTCACCTCGTATTACGACGACCTCGCGCTGCTGAAGAGCGGCGTCATCGAACTGGCCGATTGGCTGGAAGTCACCGCCAAGACGATCAGCGAGGTGCAGCGCACACCCGGGCGCCGGCGGCAAACGCTCGCCGAAGCGAGCTTTGACGCCTGGAGCAAGTTCTATCGGCCGGATGAGAACAGCCCCAATGCGCAGGTCAGCTACTACGCCAAGGGCGCGCTGTTCGCCCTGGCGCTCGACCTCACCCTGCGCGCCGGCACGCAGGGCCGCGTCGCGCTTGACGATGTCATGCGCGGCCTGTGGCAACAGTACGGCATGACCGGCGAGGGCGTCGGCGACGACGATATCGCGCGCATCGCCGAAACGCTCTCCGGGCTGAACCTGCGGCGCTTGTTTGCCGATGGCGTATACGGCACGCGCGAGCTGCCGCTGGCGAAACTGCTCGCTCCCTTCGGCATTACGCTGGCATGGGAAAAAGTCGGCGGGCCGTCACTCGGCGTCAAGACGGCGAATGCCGGCGATCAGATCAAGCTGGCGACCGTCTATGACGGCGGCGCGGCGCAGGCCGCGGGCCTGGCGGCAGACGATATCCTCGTCGCCATCGACGGCCTGCGCGTCACGCCGGCGAGCCTCGATCAGCAGCTCGGCCGTCATCGCCCGGGCGACACGCTCGCGGTCCACGCATTCCGCCGCGACGAACTGATGCAGTTCAGCGTACGCCTCGCACCGCCCGCCGACGAAAACGCCAGTCTCGTCGTCAAGCCCGGCGCCAACCGCCTGCGCAAGGCGTGGCTGGGCGCGTAGGGCACGTTAGCGCGAGGCGCAGCGCCCGCCACAGCAAGCCGCCGAGCAGGGCGGCGGCGAGCGCCACACTGGCTAGCCCGGCGATCCAGAAACCGGCGACACCGAGCGGCGCGGCGATGCCGAAAGCGAGCCACCAGCCGCCGAGCAGGCCGACCAGCCAGAAGCAGACGATGTGCACGAACATCGGCACGAAAGTGATCTGATAGCCGCGCAAGGCGTAAGCGGCCACCGTCTGCAGCGCATCGAAGACCTGGTAGACGGCCACATAGACGATCAGTGAAAGCGCCACCGCGCGCACTGCCGGATCGCTCGTATTCGCTGCGATGATGGCTTGCGCGGTCAGCCAAAGCAACACGCCGAGGATGGTCGCCAGCGCACCGGCAAGCAGCAGTCCGGCGCCAGCGGCGGCGCGGGCGCGGCGCCAGTCGCGCGCGCCCGCGGCCTGCCCGACCTGCGCCAGCGTAGCCATGGCCAGTGCCAGCGGCAGCATGTAACAGATCGCCACCAGGTTGGCGACGATGCGGTGGCCCGCGACGACGGTCGCGCCAAGTTGGGCGACGAAAAGCGCGATCAGGGTAAATGCGGAAATCTCGACCAGCGTCGAAAAGCCCATCGGCAAACCGAGCCGCAGCAGCTCGCGCTGCGCCGCGCGGCGCGGCACCTGCCAGCCGTGCAGCAAACGATACGACGCGAAGGTCGAGCTGTTGATCATATGCACGCCGCCGCAGCCGAGCGCGGCCCAGCCGACGAGAACGTTCGACGCGCCGCAGCCGAGCACCCCCGTGAAATCTGCGCCCATTGGCGCGAAGCGGCCGCCGACCAGCAGCCAGGCTACGACCCCGTGCAACAATGTGCTGCCCAGCGAAATGAGCATCAGCGGACGCGGCTGCCCGAGGGCATTGGCAAAAGCGTAGAAAGTCCGGTACAGCAGGGCCGCCGGAATTCCCCAGGCGAGCAGCGCCAGATAGGCGCGGACCTTGGTCTCGATGCCCGGGTCTATCGTTGCCAGGGCGAGCAGCGCATCGGGATGGCGGAGAAAGAGGATAGCGGGAACGGCAAGCAGCAGCGCCAGCCAGAAAGCCTGCTGCAGGCTGCCGGCGATTTCGGCATCGCGCCCGGCGCCCTTGTGCTGCGCGACGATGGGGGCGACGGCCTGGACGATGCCGGCCAGGGCGACGATGACCGCGACGTAAATCCCGCTGCCGACGGCGACCGCCGCGAGGTCCTCGGTGCCGTAATGGCCCAGCAGCACGGTGTCGATGACCACCATGCCCATCGACGCCAATTGTGCAATCAGCATCGGCGCCGCATGGCGCAGGATAGAACGGGACTGGTGGGCAAACATCATTGCGCCAAAGGCTGCTAGAGGGGTACCGCCTGAAGAAAAATGCCGAATAGGACGTCGCACCGGCGCATGCCGGTGTCCAGCGCCTTTCTGGGTTCCGGCTTGCGCCGGAAC
>CAIXAY010000510.1 GCA_903917505.1 uncultured beta proteobacterium
AGTTCGTTGATCGCCGCGCGCGTCGTGCGGCCGGTGAACAGCACGTCATCGACGAGAATCAGCGGCCGGCCTTCGACGGTGAACGGGATCGAGGTACGCTTGGTCTGCGGATGCAGCCCCCTCTCGCCGAAATCGTCGCGGTAGAAGGAAACGTCGATCAGCCCGATCTCGCCGGGCAGGCCGAGCAGTCCGCGCAGGCGCCGGGCGATCCAGGCGCCGCCGCTGTGGATGCCGACGAGCATGGTGTCCGCTTTCAGTTGCGGGCGAATCAGGTTGGCCAGCGCGATGCATTGCGCCTCGGCGTCAGGGATGGTGGTGAGGGGCATGGGCAATTCCTATTGGCTTCGGAAATTCGGTCAAAAGCTTAACCACAACGGGCACAACGTGCACAACGAAAAACCAAGAACTTGAAATTTGTATTCAATCGCCCGCTTAAGCAGTTACTCGCAATATTTTTATTGCAATGCTTTTCGTCGTGATCGTTGTGCCCGTTGTGGTTAAACGCTTCTTTCAGCTGCATCAATTCGTTCAAAATAGCACTGCAGGATGATCTGCGCGGCCAGCGCATCGATGTGCTCCTTGCCCTTGCCGCCGCCTTCGGCGAGTCTTTCCGCCGCTTCGACCGAAGTCAGCCGCTCCTCGGCGTAATCGACGGGCAGGCCGAAGCGTCCGCGCAACTGGTTGGCAAAGCGCGTGCAGCGCGCGGTCATGGCGTGCGCCGAACCGTCGAGCGCCACCGGCAGCCCGACGACCAGGCCACCCGGCTGCCATTCGCTGATCAGTGCGGCGATCGCCGCAAAGCGCTCGTTGTTGCCCTCGCCGCGCAGCGTCGTCAGCGGGTGAGCCTGGGCGAGCTGCCGTTCGCCGACCGCGACGCCGATGCGCTTCTCGCCGAAGTCGAACGCCAGAACCGTGCCCGAAGGGCGCTTGGCAAGTTCAGGCATGCCCGGGCTTTTCGGCCAGGTTGGCAAAATCGACGCCGAGGATTTCCATCGCCGAGGGCAGCCGTTCCTCGTAAGGCAGGTCGAACAGGATACGTATGTCGGCCGGCACGGTCAGCCAGGCGTTTAGCGCCAGCTCGTGCTCGAGTTGCCCGGCTTCCCAGCCGGAGTAGCCGAGCGTGACGACGATCTCGCGCGGCTCGCCGTTGCGCGCGACGGCCTGCAAGACATCGCGCGAGCTGGTGAGGCCGACATCCGGACTGACCGCCAGCGTCGATTGCCACTCGCCAAGCGGCCGGTGCAAGACGAAGCCGCGGTCGGTCTGCACCGGCCCGCCGAAGAAGACCGGCAACTTGGCCAGCGTGGCCGATTCGGCGTCGATCGCCACGTCGATCTTTTCCAGGAGGGTCGCGAGGTTCATGTCGATCGGGCGGTTGACGATGATGCCGAGCGCGCCCTGGTCGTTGTGCTCGGCGATATAGACCAGCGATTTGGCGAAATACGGATCGGACATCGCCGGCATGGCGATGAGGAAATGATTGGTCAGGTTGGTGCTTTTCATCATGACACTATTTTAGTCGTCGACGGCGGCCGATACAAAACGATGCGCTGTCCAGCGCTGGACATACCGCCACCGCGCGCTCGCCCGACCGGCGTCCGGCGCCGCAGGCGGCGCTCAAGCAACCCGTTGCTGTTTGACGTAACCGGCGACCAGCTCGAGCAATTCGTCCTCCTGGTACGGCTTGCCGAGGTAGTGGTTGACGCCGATCTCGAAGGCATAATCGCGATGCTTGTCGGCGGTGCGCGAGGTGATCATGATGATCGGAATGCCGCGCAGGCGCGCGTCGGCGCGAATGTTGCGGGTCAGGTCGAAGCCGTCGAGGCGCGGCATCTCGATATCGACCAGCATGACGTCGGGCAGCACGTCGAGGAGCAGTTCGAGCGCCTCGACGCCATCCTTGGCGGTGATGACCTGATAGCCTTCGCGGGCGAGCAGGCGGCCGGTGATCTTGCGCACGGTCAGCGAGTCGTCGACGACCATCACCGTCGGCAGCTTGGCGATCGCCGCGTCTTCGGCGCTCAGCACCGGCCGGCTCGGTACCGGCGAGGTGAAATCGGCGCTGCGCGGCCGGCTGGCCAGCGCGATCGGATTGAGGATCAGGATGACCTGGCCGTTGCCGAGCACAGTCGCGCCATCGACGCCGATCACCCGCGCCAGTTGCGGGCCGATGTTCTTGACGACGATTTCCTTGTTGCCCATCAGCTCGTCGACCTGCACGGCAATCCGCCGCGTTCCGGCGCGCAGCAGCAGGGCCCAGTATTGCCGGTGCTGTTCGGGCAGCGCCTGCGCATCGCCAAGGAGGTGCGGCAGATAATGGAAGGGATATTGATTGCCCATCCATTCGGCCGTCCCGGCTTCGCGCGTGCGCGTCAGGGCCGCTTCCTTGAGGTCGAGCACCTGCTCGATCATCACCGACGGGATGGCGTAGTGCCGGTTGCCGGCGCGCACCAGCAGCGCCTTGGTCACGGCGAGGGTCAGCGGAATGTAGAGGCGGAACTCGGTGCCACGCTCGGAGGTGGCGACGATTTCGATGCGGCCGCCGAGGCTGCCGACCTCGGTCTTGACCACGTCCATGCCGATGCCGCGACCGGCCACCTGCGAGACTTCGGACGCGGTGGTGAAGCCCGGCGTGAAGATCAGGTTGCCGAGGCGCGTGTTATCGGCCTCGTCGTCCGCGGCCAGCAGTCCGGTGGCGACCGCGCGCGCGCGGATGCGCTCGAAGTCGAGGCCGCCGCCATCGTCGGCGAAGCTGATGATGATTTCGTTGCCTTCGCGCTTCACTCCAAGCGAGATTTCGCCGATGTCGGGCTTGCCTCGGGCGAGCCGCAACTCGCGCTCTTCAATGCCGTGCACGACCGAATTGCGCAGCATGTGTTCGATCGGCGCGCCGATCTTGTCGAGCACGCTGCGGTCGAGTTCGACCTGGCTGCCGGAAATGTCGAGGTTGGCGCGCTTGCCCAGCTCCTTGGACGTCTGCCGCACGATGCGGTAGAGGCGGTCGGCGAGACTTCCAAAGGGAACCATGCGCACGGCCATCAGTTCCTGCTGCACTTCGCGATTCAGCCGTGCCTGGGCGATGATCGCGGCGTTGGCGTCGTCGAGGTTCTTGAGCAGGTGCTGCTGCACGGTACCGACGTCGTTGACCGACTCGGCCATCATCCGCGTGAGTTCCTGGAAGCGGGTGAAGCGGTCGAATTCGAGCGGATCGAAGCCGGCATGCTTTTCGTCGGCCAGCGCGGTGCGCGATTGCATCTGCGACTCGGCCTGGATTTCGATTTCGCGCAACTGGCGGCGCAGGCGGATTACGTTCTCGGTCAGGTCGAGCAGCGATTCCTTCAGGCTGCGCATTTCGCCTTCGATGCGCGTGCGGGCGATCGACAGTTCGCCGGCTTCGTTGACCAGGCGGTCGATCAGATCGGCGCGCACGCGCACAGTGGCGCGCGGGGTTGCGGCGCCGAGCGCGTCGGCCGGTTCTGCCGTGTCCGGCGTCTCGATCGCCAGCGGGGTGCGCGTTTGATCGCTGCGGCGCTCGCCGGTGATCGGCAGCGCCTCGTAGGATGCCGTTTCTGATTCGCTCTCGAGGCGCGTCGCCGCCGCAACGGCCGCCGGCTCCGGGCTGGGCGCAAGCGATTCGCCGGCCTGCAGGCGTTCGATGATGTGCAGCACCGCGTCGAAGTCATTATCGACTTCCTCGATCAGCGCGGGCGTCGCGTTGCCGGAACGCAGCGCTTCCTCGACGCGCGTCTCGATGGCGTGCGTTATTTCCCCGAGATTCATCGCGCCGGCCATGCGCGCGCTGCCTTTCAGGGTGTGCAGCAGGCGCGCCAACATGCGCACCGCATCGACGTTGGCCGGGGCGTTGCGCCAGGCGCGCAGCTGGGCGGCGATGCCCTGGTTGAGGTCGACCGCCTCCTCGAGGAAGATCGGCAGGAGCTGTTCGTCGATCTCGTCGTGCACGGCCAAAGGTGCGCTCTTTGTTACAGGGGCCGCTTCCGGGATGAATTCGGCCGTCGCCGTTTCCGGCGAGGGCAGTTCAAGATCCTCGTCGAGCACCGCGCCGGGGATAGACGCGATGCGCACGTCCGGCACATCCAGCCGACTTGCCTGAGCGCCGAGCACCTGCGCCGGATAAAGCGCATCGAGCGCAAGGACGAGTTCGGGCGTGAGTTCGGGCTCGCGTCGTTCGGCGAGCGCTTGCAACAGCAGTGCGACTTCCTCGATCGCCTGGCGGATCACCCGCAGGGCGTCGCGGTCGCCCGGCTGCGCCGAGTAGTCACGGCGCAGCAGCGCGTGTTCGAGCGCCAGGCCGAGGCGATTGACCGCCTCGATGCCGACCGTCGCTGAAATGCCGGCGAGCGTATGCGCGGCGCGGTACATGGCGTGCGCGGTCGGCGCCGATGGGTTGGCTTCGAGCAGGGGCAGTTCGTGTTGCAGGGTGGCCAGATGGGCGCCGGCTTCCTCGGAAAATATTTCGTAGAGCGCTGGCGAAATGGCGCTTGGCGGCGCGTCATCAGGCGTTGCCGTGACCGGCTCGGCGGGCGACGCTGGCGCGGTTGCCACGGGCGGCTCGATATCTGGCGCGGGCGCTTCGACAACCGGCGCGTTCGCCTCGGTGGCGACTTCCGGCAGGCTGAGCTCGTCGAAATTTATCGTCAGGTCGCCATCGCGGCTGGCCGAAGAAGCCTGCGGAAACTCGAGGGTGATGATCTCGGCGCTCGGTAGCGCTTCTTCCTGCGGCGCCGGCGTCGATGCTTCGGCGCGCATCGAAGGGCTGATGATCATCGATGCCGTCGCGGCATGCGCTTCGTCGTGGCTGCGCCGCAAGGATTCGGCGAGCATGATTACGTCGTGCGCATCCGGAGCGCTTCCGGAGTGGCTTTCGAGCTGCCTGACCCAGGCGGAGAACAGCACGTGCGCCTGGCCGATCAGGCTCAACAGGTCGGCGCCGACTTCGAGTTCCTGCCGCAGCCAGAGATTGAGCGTCTGTTCAACGGCCCAGGCCGCTTCGCCGACGTCCTTGAGGCCGACCATGCGTCCGCTGCCCTTGAGCGTGTGGAAACCGCGCCGGATGATCGTCAGCACTTCGACGTTGTGCGGCTGGTCGCTGAGCAGCCGCAGGTTATCGTCGACCCGCGCCAGCACTTCATTGGCTTCTTCGAGGAAAATGGCCAGCAGTTCGGCGTCGATTTCTTCGTTGCTGGCCTGCGCCAGCTGGATCGTCGCCGGCGAGGGCTGCAGGTTTTCAGGCAGGTTGGGACTGAGCGTGGCCATCGCCAGCTCGATTTGCGGATCGGCGTTGCCGCCCGTCGCCAGCGCTGACAGCACGGCCTTGGTCTGCTCGCCGAGCGCGCTGTCGGCGACCAGCTCGGCGTCGTTTTGCAGCGTTTCCAGATTGAGCTTGAGTTCAGCACGCAGCGCGGCGTCGGCCGGCTGATCCTTGACCGCGCCGAGCAGCGCGTGCGTCTGACGCTTCTGCTGCTCGACTTCCTGCTCGACGCTGACTGCTTCGCCCGCTTCGTATTCGTCGCTGTCCTGCGGCCCGGGCGGTGCGGCCGGCGCGGAACCCGATTGCATCAAGCGGGAAAAACTCGCGAAATCGCTCGCCCCATGCTGCAGCGAATCGACGAAGAATCCGATGATCGACAGCTGGCTGGCAACACGCTCGAAATCGCTTTCCAGCGGCACATACTCGGGATCGGCGAAACGCTTGATCTCGGCCGCGCATTCGTGCAGCGCGGCCACCGCGCCGTCGTGGCGCATCATGCTCAGCGCGCCGCCGATCTGGCGCAGCGGCACGTCGAGGCTGTCGATATCGCCGCGCTTGTCGGCATCGCGGAAGAACGCATCGAGCACCTGCTCGATCTGCACCAGGTTGCTCTGGATTTCCTTGGCCACCTGGCCGATCAGCAGTTTTTCCTGTGCCTGGCGCGACATTTCGTCGAGCAGGGCGATTTCCGATCCGGGCTGCGGCGGCGTTCCGGCCAGGCAGCCGTGGATGCGCGCCACCGTAACGTCGACCTGGTGGGCGAAATCGCTGCCCAGGCGCGGGTAATTTTCCTGCGCGTTCTGCGCCAGCAGAATGGCCGTCGCGATTTCCATCGCCACCGCTTCCGAATAACGGCTGCTGTCCTCGGACAGCCAGTTGGCGCCCGCGGCGATGGCTTGCGCCAGGCGGCGGTAATCGGTATGGCCGAGCTGCTCGACGACGGTCGACAGCGAGCCGGCATATTCCTTGAAAAGCAGCAGCGATTGCGCGGTGCCCGCGCAATACTTGTTCCAGGTTTCCTCGAGCGTGGCGATGACCTCGCGCAGCTTGCGGCGTACCGTTTCTTCGGCGGCCGGCGCGGCGGTTTCGCCGCTCGGCAGCGAGGCCTGCAGCTGATAGATGGTCTTGACCAGCTGCACGGCGCTGTTGCTGCCCTCGGCATGGGCGACGAAATAGAGCGCGTCGCGCATCAGCCGTTCGGCGACATTCTTCGATCCTTCGAACAGCCGGCGAATCTGCAGGTCGATGCGCGCGCACAATTGCTTGACGTCGATCTCGGCCGGCAGGCTGCCCTCGGCCAGAGCGGCGAGGAAACCGCTGGCCACCCACCAGAACGAACGCACCGATCCGGCATCCTGTGTCGCTTCGATGCGCTTGACCGCGCCCAGCATTTCGCTGACGCCGCTGCGGTCCTGCGGAGCGCGCAACCAGGCCAGCAGGCCGCGCTGGAAGCGGGCGCGTTCCTGGCGCAGCAGCCGCTGAAAATCGGACGGCGCCATTTTTCTCGCCGGCGCCACGCGCCGCGGCGGCCGCGCCGTGAGATCGGGGAAGAACAGGTCGGAGGCCCGGATGCGTTCGACGCCGCGCGCCGCCTGCACCTCGCGATACAGCGACAGCAGGCGCAGCGGCTGGTTGGGCTGGCCGTTGATCAGGTCGTCGAGATAATGGCCGATCGCCGCCAGCGCGCGATGGACCAGCGCGATCGAGTCCTCGCCGGCCGGCCGCAACTGCTGCTCGATGGCCTCGAGCATGGACTCCAGCGCTTCGGCAAACTGCGTCACGCCGTCGAGCCCGACGATGGTCAGCGCGCCCTGCACCTGGTGCAGGTGCGTGCGACAGAACTTGATCTGGGTGAGGTCGCCGACGCCGGCAGTCACGCTCGCCGTGTACTGCAGCAAGGCATCGTCGGCGCGGCCGAGCGCGAGGTCGATCTCGCTCCTGACCCAGGTCAAAGGGCCGACGTCGAATTCAGTCGCGGAATTCATCTGGGGCAGGGTCTCCGGTCTCTGTCCACGGCGGGTTAAACGCCTATTTCCATGAACTGTTCATCGGCCAGGAGCTCGCCAACGTTGAGCATTTTCCAGCGGCGTCCTTCGCCATCCATATAAGCCTTGTCGGCCCAATGCGGCGCGTCGGGGTCGGCGGCGACCGGCTTCAAGGCTTCGACGTTGCGCAGGCCGAGCATGCGCGTCACCAGCAGCGCGGCGTTGTTGCCATGCCGGGTGCCGATCAGCAGCAGCCGCGAGCTGGCGTTTTGCGGCGTCGCTTCGCGGCCCTGAAAGGCGGAGAAATCGGCGACCGCATAGAGGCTGCCGCGGATATTGGCGATGCCGACGAACCACGGCTTGGTCAAGGGCACGCTGGTCAGCGGCGTCAGCGGAACGATTTCGCCGGAATCGGACAGGCTAAGCAGCCAGTATTCACCGCCGGCCTGGACGCCGAGCAAGCCGGCAGCACTGCGCTCGCCGGCCCCGGCAAGCTGCTTGGCAAGGTGCGCCTGGAATTCGCGGAGACTGCCTTTTTTTGCCATGCTCTCGAACTTAAAGGGCGGCGATTTTCGCCAACAACTCTTCGCCTTTGATCGGCTTGGCCAGGTAATCCTGCGCGCCCTGGCGCAAACCCCAGATCTTGTCGGTTTCCTGGCCTTTCGACGTGCATACGATGACCGGGATGTGCTTGGTCTTTTCGTCGCGGGTCAGCGTCCGGGTC
>CAIXAY010000511.1 GCA_903917505.1 uncultured beta proteobacterium
GATTTGCAACTCGATCTCTCGATATTTAATCCGAAGGCGCGCTCTCTGATCGGTCTCGACATCAGTTCATCGGCAGTCAAGATGGTTGAACTGGCGAGCGATGGCAAGAACGGATACCGCGTCGAGCGATATACGATAGAGGTGTTGCCGCGCGACGCGGTCGCCGACGGCAATATTGTCAATCTCGAAGCGGCGGCCGAGTCGGTGCGGCGGGCGTGGAAGAAACTCGCCACGGCGACGCGCAACGTGGCGATCGCGCTGCCCGCTTCGCACGTGATCACCAAGAAGATCATCGTCACGGCCGGCCAGCGTGAAGAGGAGCTCGAACTTCAGGTCGAGTCCGAGGCCAACCAGTACATCCCGTTCGCGCTCGAAGAAGTGAACCTCGACTTCCAGGTCATCGGCCCGGCGCCCTCGTCGCCTGACGAAATCGAGGTGCTGATCGCCGCATCGCGCAAGGAAAAAGTCGAAGACCGCGTAGCGGTCGTCGAATCGGCGGGCTTGCGGCCGGTGGTCATGGATGTCGAGTCCTACGCCGTGCTGTCGGCCTTCGAGCTGATCGAGAAGCAGTTTCCGGACGGCGGCAAAGGGCAGATCATCGCGCTCGTCGACGTCGGCGCCCATCTGATGAATCTGACCGTGCTGCGCAACGACCAGCAGCTTTACGTGCGCGAGCAGGCCTTCGGCGGCAATCAGCTGACTCAGGATATCGCCCGCCTGTTCGGCATGACTTTTGAGGAAGCGGAAGCGGAGAAGCGGCGCAACAACCTGCCGGACAACTATGAGTCCGAGCTGCTGCAACCCTTTGTCGAGAGCATGGCGCTCGAAGTGTCGCGTGCCTTGCAGTTCTTCTTCACCTCCACCCAGTTCACGCAGGTGAACCATATCGTCCTGGGCGGCGGCTGCGCCGTGTTGCCCGGCGCAGATCAGGTCGTCGCCTCGCGCACGCAGATCAATACGGTGATCGCCAATCCCTTCGCCGACATGGTGGTGTCCGACCGGGTGCGCACCAAGAGCCTGCTGTCCGACGCGTCGTCGCTGATGGCCGCGTGCGGCCTTGCGCTACGGAGGTTCGACGCATGATACGCATCAATCTCCTGCCGCACCGGGAAGAAAAACGCAAGGCCCGGCGCCAGCAGTTTTATGCCCTGATCGGCATGATCGCGGTACTCTCGGCCTTGATCGTCTTTCTCGTGCACACGATTATTGCCGGTGTCATCACGAACCAGGAAGCAAGAAATGATCTGCTCAAGAAGGAGATCGCAGTTCTCGACAAACAGCTCGACCAGATCAAGCGCCTGAAGGAACAGACACAAGCCCTGCTGGTGCGCAAGCAGATTATCGAATCGCTGCAGCGCGATCGGGCCGAGGCGGTGCGGCTGCTCACCGAAATGACGAAGCAGATGCCCGAAGGCGTCTATCTCCGCTCGCTGAAACAGGATGGCGTCAAGATATCCTTGAACGGATACGCGCAATCGAACGCCCGGGTGTCGACCCTGATGCGCAATATCGAAGCGTCCCCCTGGCTGGAAAAACCTCAACTTGTCCAAATTCAGGCCGTTACCGTTGATAAGCGCCGGCTCAACGAATTCAGCATGAACGCTGCCCTCAAACGCGAACCCATTCAGGATGGAGGCAAAAAGTGAACCTACCCTCCATGACCGCTGTTGACCTCAAGGCAATCCTGGGCGAGTTCCGTAACCTGAATCCGAAGGACATCGGCACCTGGCCGGTCGCGCCGCGCGCGGC
>CAIXAY010000512.1 GCA_903917505.1 uncultured beta proteobacterium
AGGCTTCGTCGTTTCCGCTGTTCGGCCGGGCGCCGCGCAAAGCCACGGCGCGGCCCGAGTCTTGTAATTGGTTTTCCCTTTCGTTATAGTGCTAACTCGAGTTAGCAAAGGCCCCGGGAGAGATTATGAGCGGCAGTTTTTTTGTTGGCATTGATGTCGGATCGGCCAGCGTGCGGGCCGGGATTTTCGATGCCAGCGGACAGCGTTTGGTGTTCGCCGTGCGTCCGATTGCCCAGTTTCATCCGCGCCCGCTCTATGTCGAACAGTCGTCGGCGGATATCTGGGCGCAGACCTGCGCGGTCGTCAAGGAGGCGGTCGCCAAAGCGGCGATAGCGCCGGCCGCCATCGCCGCCATCGGCGTCGATGCCACCTGTTCGCTGGTCGCCGTCGGCGCCGATCGCCAGCCGGTTTCGCTGGCCGAGGACGGCGCTCCTCAAAACGACATCATCATGTGGATGGACCATCGCGCCGCGGTGCAGACGAACGCCATCAATGCGACGCACGACGCTGCGCTGGCCTATGTCGGCGGCGAAGTAAGCATCGAGATGGAACTCCCGAAGGTGCTGTGGCTTAAGCAAAACTTTCCCGAGCGCTACGCGGCGGCCTGGCGCTTCTTCGACCTCGCCGATTATCTCGTCTGGCGGCTCTGCGATGCCGACGTGGCGAGCGTGTGCACGCTGACCTGCAAGTGGAATTACCTGGCGCACGAAAACCGCTTCAGCGAAACGCTGCTCGCCGCCGTCGGCCTTGCCGACATCGTCGGCAAGGTTCCGCCGCGCGTGCTGCCGCTCGGTGATGCGGCCGGGAAGCTCAGCGCAGCCGCTGCCGCCCAGTTGGGTCTGCCGGCGGGCATCGTCATTGCCGGCGGCATCATCGATGCCCATGCCGGTGGCCTGGCGCTGGTCAGCACGGCGCCGCAGGGCAGCCTCGCGGTCATCGTCGGTACCTCGAACTGCCACATGGTCGTCAGCCCCGAAGCGGTGATGGTGCCTGGCGTCTGGGGGCCGTATTTCGGCGCCATGCTGCCGGGATATTGGCTGAACGAAGGCGGACAGAGCGCCGCCGGCGCGCTGCTCGATTGGACCTTGCGGCAAAGCGATGCCTGGCCCGCGCTCGAAGCGCAGGCCGCGAGCGAGCAACGTAACGTCTATGCCGTGCTCAACGACTGGCTGGCCGATCTCGAAGCGCGCGAGCCCTGGCCGACCGCCAATCTGCACGTGCTCGGCGACCACCACGGCAACCGTTCGCCGCGCGCCAATCCGGCCGCACGCGGTGCCGTCATCGGCTTGACGCTCGAGCAGGGCAAGGATGCGCTGGCGCGGCTTTATCTCGCGACGCTGCAGGCGCTGGCCTACGGCACCCGCCACATCATCGAGACGATGAACGCGGCCGGGCACGGGATAGAACGTATCGTGATGTGCGGCGGCGGCACCAAGAATCCCTACTGGCTGCGCGAAAACGCCGACGCCACCGGCTGCGAGATTCATCTCGTCAGCGAGGAGGACGCGGTCACGCTCGGTGCGGCGCTGCTCGGCGCGGTGGCGAGCGGCGCTTTCGCCACCTTGCCGGCCGCTGCCGCGCAGATGGTTCGCCCCGGCGGCAGCGTCGCGGCGCGGCCGCAGACCAAGGCATTCCACGACGCCAAATACGGCGTCTATCTGCAACTTTATCAAGACATGGAACGTTGTCGTTCCGCGATGGCCACATGGAACTGATGCTTCCCTGCAGCCCCGACCAACCCGTCCGAGGACACTGAAATGCTGACACTGAATCTCCCCGAAGCGAAACCCTTGATCAAGGCAGGTAACAAGGAAGTCCTGCTGGTCACCAACGCCGACCTGCGCGAATCGGCCAACGTCGAATGCTGGCCGGTGCAGAGCAAGTTCGAAGCCAAGCTCGAAGCTGCGCTGACTTCCCGTTGCGGCTACACGGCGCGGCGCGCGCACCTCTACAAGGGCGACAAGGGACACGGCTTCATCAGCAGCCAGCGCGAAGGCAGCGACCTCTTCGCCAGCATGGATTCGGAGGCGCCGGTCATCGTCCTGCTCACCGCCTGGCAGTATTCGCACCACCTCGCACCCAGCCTCGCCAAGCATCGCGGCCCGGTGCTGCTGCTCGCCAACTTCGACGGTACCTGGCCCGGACTCGTCGGCATGCTGTGCATGGCCGGCACGCTGACCAGCCTGGGCAAGGAGTACTCGCGCCTGTGGTCGGCGGAATTCGACGACGAGTTCTTCTTCAAGGGACTCGAATCCTGGCTCAAGACCGGCAAGATCAAACACGACACGTCCTACCTGCAGCGCGTCGACGCCAAGCATCCGGCCGCCGCGACGCCGGCCTGGGCGATCGGCCGGCAGGTCGGCGAATACGTTCTGCAGCACAAGGAAATCATCGGCCTCTTTGACAGTTTCTGCATGGGCATGATCAACGGTGTCTTCCCGCAGAAAGCGCTGGTCGATATCGGCATGCCGATGGAAAGCCTGTCGCAATCGGCGCTGCTCGTCGAAATGGCCAAGGTGCCGGCGGCGTTGCGCGAGGAGTGCCTGAAGTGGTACGAAGTGCGCGGCATGAAGTTCATCTTCGGCAGCGACCCGGCCAAGGAATTGACGCGCGAGCAGGTGCTCGAGCAATGCGCGATGCTGATCGCCATGGCACGCTTCACCGAGCGTTTCGGCCTGTCCGCGGTCGGTGTGCAATACCAGCAGGGGCTAGCGCAATCGTGCGCGGCGTCGGACTTTGCCGAAGGCGCGATCGGCTCCGCCGAGCGCTTCCCGATTCCCGACGAGGCCGGCAAGATCATCCGCCCGGGCAAGGCCATTCCCTGCATCAACGAAGTCGACATGGGCACGGCGATACCGCAGACCATGCTCTGGCGCCTGCTCGATTCGCTCGGCCTGCCGTCGGAGACGACGCTGCACGACATCCGCTGGGGCAGTGAATTCGCCGGCACCTTCTACTGGGATTTCGAGATCTCGGGTTCGGTGCCTTTCGCGCACATCAAAGGCGGCATTGCCGGCGCTACTGGCTACCGCCAGCCGGCCATGTATTTCCCCAAGGGCGGCGCGACGATCGCCGGCCAGGGCAAGGCCGGCCGCCTGATCTGGGCGCGCGCCCATTACGAGGGCACGCAGGTCGTCCTGCATATTGGCACCGCGCACGCGGTCGAACTGCCGGCCGCCGAATTCGAACGCCGCCGCCGCGCGACGACCTACGAATGGCCGCTGCTCAACTGCACGCTCGACGGCGTCGGCCGAGACGATTTGATGGCCGGGCACCAGAGCAATCACATCAGCATCGCCTACGTCGATGAGGCGAAGCTGCAGGATGTGCTGCGCGCTTTCGTCGCGCAGGCGGTGACGCAGAACATCGAAGTGCTGGTCGCCGGTGACGCAGCGGATTTGCTGTAGACGTCTTAAGTCGGCTTGCGCTCTGACGGCCTGAGTCGACTGTCGGCCGAATCAATTTCTAGGAAGTGTAATGATCGCTAATGACAAGTACCGCGGCGTATGGCCGGTCATGCTGACCCCTTTCGATGAAAACCGCGAGATCGACTGGGAGTCGCTGAAGAAGCTGATCGACTGGTATATCGCCGCGGGCGTTGACGGTCTTTTCGCCAACTGCCAGTCGAGCGAAATGTTCTTTCTGTCGGAAGTCGAATCGTTGCAGCTGACGCGCTTCGTGCTCGACTACGTGGCCGGCCGCGTGCCGGTGGTCGCTTCCGGCCACACGGCCTGCGGCCTCGCCGCGCAGATCGACCAGTTGGGCGCAATGGCCGAGACGGGCGTCGACAGCGTGATCATGATCAGCAATCGTTTCGCGATGGCCGGCGAGAGCGACGCGCTCGCGCTCACCAATCTGAAGAAAATTACCGCTGCGGTGACCGACAAGGTCGGGCTCGGCATCTACGAATGTCCGGCGCCGTACAAGCGCCTGCTTTCCGACGAAATCGTCGCGTGGTGCGCGCAGAGCGGTCGCTACACCTTCATCAAGGATACCTGCTGCCAGATCGAAAGAATTCGCCGCCGCCTGGCGCTGATCAAGGGCAGCCGCCTGCACCTGGCCAACGCCAACGGCCAGACCCTGCTCGCCTCGCTGCAGGCCGGCGGTCATGGCTACAGCGGCGTGATGACCAATTTCCATCCCGAGCTTTACGTCTGGCTGTGCAAGCATTGGCAAGACGAGCCGGAAAAAGCCTTGATCGTTTCCGACTACCTGTCGACCGCCTCGCTCGCCGAGTATCTCGACTATCCGATCTGCGCCAAGGACTACCAGCTTTCGATCGGCAACTTCAGGAGCGTCGCCTGCCGCGCGCGCGAAGCGGGCAATTACTACTCGGCGCACTTCCAGAGCAATATGCAGCAGATGATGCACCTCGGCGAGGTGCTGAAGAAGCAGCTCTCGATCGTCTGAGCCTCAGGCCGCCGATGCCAGCGCGGCGGCCTTGCGGCTGCGCCAGTGCAGCCGCGCGGGGATGGTTTCCGATGCCGGCTTCTGCCGGTTGATCATGCCGATCAGTTTTTCCAGGCTGGCCGCGGCGAGCGCGCGGCTGTCCTGTTCGATCGAGTCGATGCGCAGCGGCAGGCAATCGAGCAGATAGTGGTCGTCAAAGGTCATCGTGCGCTCGGGCGCGATGTCGAAGTGCCGGTGCGCGCTGATGAAAGCGAGCACGCCCTCGAGCAGCGTGATCGAGCCGGTAAATAGCGCGCGCGGATAGCGGCCGAGGTCGCGATAGCATTCGGCCATCAGTTCGAAGCCGCTGCTGCGCCGGTAATCGCGCGCACGCACCCAGCCGGGCTGCTCGGCCAGACCGGCCTGGGCCAGGGCGATGCGGAAGCCGGCCAACCGGTCGATGCTCGGCGAAAGATGCGGCTGCCCGCCGAAGTAATACGCCTCTTCGGCACCGCCGCGCACCGCGTCGGAGACCATGGCGGTGACGGCGCTTTGCGCGTCGGTGACGACGAAGGGCAACTCCGCGTTGTCCACGCGCCGATCGACGAGGAACAGCGGCAGGCGGGCGCTCCACCGCAGATAGAGTTCGGGATCGGGCGAACAGGGAACGATCATCAGGCCGTCGACCTGGCGCGCGATCAGGTGCTCGATGCCGGCCATTTCCTGCGCCACCTCGTCGTTGCTCGAAACGACGAGCAATTGATAACCCGCGGCGTGGCAGATCGGTTCCATCGCCTGCGCGAGGCTGGCATGAGCGAAGTTGGTGAGTTCCGGGACGACGAGTCCCAGCGTGTTGCTGCTCCCCGAACGCAGGGTCCGCGCCGAATGCGAAGGCTGGAAGTGATGTTCGCGGGCGATGCCGACGACGCGTTCCTGCGTCGCCGTTGAAATGCGAAACTGCTCGGCGCGGCCGTTCAAGACCATGCTCGCCGTGGTGCGCGAAACACCGGCCAGGCGGGCAATGTCGTCTATAGTCAGTCGCGTATACTTGCTCACTGATTCCGTTCGAGACAAATCGGAAAACGTCTTGCGCGCGCCGTTTATTCCGGCGGCGCGCAAGCCTGTGCGGCTACTGCGTTACATAGCCCATCGAGTGCGGAACGATCAGGACGATTTCCGGATAGAGCATGATGCCGAACAGAAGCAGCAGCAGCATGATCAGGAACAGCCATCCTTCCATCATCATGTCCTTGATCGGGATGCCGGTCAGGGCGTTGATCACGAACAGCAGCATGCCGAAGGGCGGGTGGATCAGGCCGATCATCATGTTCAGGACCACCATGACGCCGAAATGCACGAGATCGATGTGCAGCGCAACGGCAACGGGCAGCAGGATCGGCACGAACACCAGCAGCAGCACCGAGATGTCCATGACGCAGCCCAAGGCCAGGAACAGCACGTTGACCATCAGCAGGAACTGCACCTTGCTGAAGTGCATGTCCATGACCCAGGTCGCGAGCATGTGCGGAACGCCCTCGGCCGTAAAGGCATAGTTGATGATGAACGAACCGGCAATGATCAGCGTGATGACTGCGCTGCCACGCGTCGATTCAAGAATGACCTCCCAGAGCTTCCTCCAGGTCAGCGCACGGTAAATCACGCCGGCCACGATCAAGGCCTGAAATGCAGCAACGGCGGCCGCTTCCGTGGGCGTAAAGGCGCCGGTATAAATGCCGGTCAGCAAGACCACCGGAATCGACAGCGGCAACGCGCCGCGGTAGCAGATGCCGGGCCACTCGGACAGCGGGATCCGACGTTCGCGCGGCATGTTGCGATGACGGGCGATGATGTAGACGGCGATCATCAGCAGGAAAGCCATCATGAAGCCCGGCAATACGCCGCCGAGGAACAACGCGCCGACCGAAGCGCCGGATACCAGCCCGTAAATGACGAGCGGAATCGAAGGCGGAATGATCGGGCCGAGCGTCGCCGCGGCGGCGACGATGGCGCCCGCGAAACCGGGCGTGTATTCGGGGCGCTTCAACATCTGCTTGATGCTGATCAGGCCCGGGCCGGCGGCGTCGGCAATGGCACTGCCGCTCATGCCGGCGAACACCACGCTGACGAGGATATTCACCTGCGCCAGGCCGCCGCGAAAGCGGCCGACCAGGATCGCGCAGAAATCAAACAGACGGTCGCTGACGGTTCCGGCGTTCATGATGTTGGCCGCCAGAATGAACAGCGGCACCGCCAGCAGAACATAACTGTTGTACAGGCCGTTGAGGATCTGTTCCGACACCATCCCGAGGTCCTGCCCTTTGACCGCGAGGTAGGCGACGCCGCCGGCGATCATCGAAAAGCCGATTGGCGCGCGCAGCAGGAAGCCTGCAACAAGCACGGCAATCAATGCCATCAGTGCGGAAGTCATTGCTCCTCCTCGGTCACGGTTGTTTCACGCAAGATCATCGCGATCTGCCAGATGCCGCGCGCGACGAGCGATACCAGCAACATGGCGAAAGGCAGGAAGACCCACATGAAGGGAATGCCGATGACCGGCGTGCCCTCGCGCTCCATGAAATGGATGTAGCTCCAGCTGGCCGGCAATGCCCACGCCGCAAAGCCGCCGATGATCAGGTGGCCGATGATGCGCATGTAGCGGCGCACGCGATGCGAAGCGAAGTGATAGAGGAGGTCGAAGACGACGTGTTCGCGCTCGGGGACCATGAAGGCGGCCGCCCACATGATCGCCCAGACGTACAGGATGACGACCATTTCGTCCGTCCACATCAGCGGCGTATTGAAGCCGAAACGGGCGGTGACCTGCGCGACAAACGTGAGGAACAGCAGGCTGAACAAGACGCCGCCAACGATGTTGGCGGCCTTCTTGCAGATGTTTCCGAAATTACCGAACGGCATTGATGCGCTCCAGCAAACCCTTCGGCCAGGTCTTGGCCATGTCGGAGGTCAGGTATTTCTGCTGCACGGCCTTGCGGAATGCGCCGACGTCGGGCGTGACGATCTTCAGGCCCTGCGCCTTGAAGAAGTCGATCAGCTCGGCCTCGTCCTTGACGCGGTTGGCGTTGTTGTAACGCGCGGCGGCTTCGGC
>CAIXAY010000513.1 GCA_903917505.1 uncultured beta proteobacterium
GCTGGTCCAACCCAGCAGCGCGCGCTCGCGCTGGCCCATGCCATCCATCCGTAGTAGTCAGAAACCCAAAGTCCGAAAATAATGCAAACGCAGGCCCCAAAACGCTGGCACGCCTGTCGGTCGGAGGAACTTCAGGCTAGAACCGAGGTGATATCCGGGCGGCCGGAGGACAGCGGCCTGCTGACTACAGGTGGAGAGCGAGCTCCCGTCGTGGCCCGGAAGGCAGCGGCGGAAGCTTATTCCTTATCGTAAAACGATTCACGCCTTTTGCACGGTTGCCGCCATGGCGTTGGCGACGGCCTGGTCCTCCGTTGGCGCGAGGCCGCTGATTCCGGCGGCGCCGACGATCGCGCCGCCGGCATTCTTGAGCACCGCGCCACCCGGCAAGGCGGTCAGCTGCGGATCGCAGAAATAACCCGCTGGCACGTCTTCGCGGCGCAGCCTCTCCAGGAAAGCATCGGTGTTGCTGCCCATCCGCGCAGAGGTATAGGCCTTCCCCTGCGATATGGCGATGCAGCGGATCGGTGCGCCAGGCATGCGCGCGTACGCCATGAGAAATCCGAATTGATCGCATACGGCGACGCACACAGGACGCTTGAACTCGTTCCGGGCCTGGGCAAGCGCCTGCGCCACGAGACTCTGTGCGAGTTCCAGGGTCATTTCCATGAAGTACTCCTTCTTACGTTTGCTGTGCGGCGAGCGCCGCGGCGACGTCCGCGGGAGACATGCCGGTCGTATCGATGCCGGCCGCCCTGGCGCGATTCTGCTGCACCCGCTTGTACATCCACGAGGTCAGGATCGGGGTCAGGATCGCCGTCACGATGACCGAAGCGGCCACTTGAATCGTGGCGATCGGGGCGATCGCGGCATAGGTCGGGTCAGCCATGCCGACCGCCTTCGGCGTGCCCGCCGCATTGCCCGCCGTGCTCGAGGCCGCCGCACCGGCAATGCCCGAACCGCCCAGAAAGATGTCGGCCGCGATGCACACGAGGCCGGTGATGACCAGGACCGAGATGCCGAGGAGGATGCCCGGAATGCCGGCGGTCAGCACCGACTTGAGGTTGATCCCCTGGCCCAGCGTAAAGGCCATGAACGGGATGATCAGCGGCTCGTGCGAACCGAAGAACTTGCGCAGGTCCTCGTCGATATTGCCCATGATCGCGCCCACGGCAATCGGCGCGATCACCGAAACCATGGTCAGCCACGGAATGTTGGCAAGTCCCGCGCCGACCAGGATCAGCATGGTCAGGAAGGGGCCGGTCTCGATGCTCTGCGCCACGTAGGTGCCGGCGTCTTCCTTGTCGCCCATGGTGCTGGTCAGCGCCAGGAACATGCCGCCGTTGGTGTCGTTCATCGCCGCCAGGATCGCGAGCGTGCTCAGGCCGAACAAATCACCGCCGAAGAAGTGTGAAACGGAGAGCGCGATGCAGATGGCGATGCCGACCTTGGCGCCCATGATGCCAAAACCACGGACCAGCATGCGCGGCGCGGCTTTCCATGTCATCTTGGTGCCGACGACGAAGAGATACATGCCGAGGATGGTCGGGAAGCCGACGTTGCTCAGCGCTTCGGTAAAGCCGCCGATCTTCAACAGATTCGGCGTGAAGGTCGTAATCAGCATGCCGATAAACAGCGGAACCACCATCATGCCGCCAGGAACTTTGTTAACCGCTTGATAAATTTTCACTTGACCCCTCCACTGGGTTTTGATTAAAAACAAAAGGAACTGCGAAACTCTTATTATTGATTAGGCGGTCGCCGCGATCCGGCGGGGTTCTTCCCCGCTCGACTTGGTCTGCTGATCGCGCGACCTTCAGGCTAGCCATGCAGCACAATCCGTGCCACAGCCATGGACAAGCCAAACCCGCATTATATGGACGCTATGCTGTTTTATGCTGCGTATATTGCGGTATTTTTTATCATTTAATTAAACCTCCCGTCGCAAACCCTTGCTCAACGCGAAAGCGGTTTGGGGTCGTCCGATCAATGTCACAGCACCGAGTGGCGCCTCTCGTCGAGAGGCCTCCTCGCGAAACCCGCACGCGAGTGCTCGTCGATAGCCACATGAGCGAATCGATGGTTTGACGGACTTCTGCTCGAGTTTGGTACGGCTGATGGGGTGCAGGTCAATTCCACATGGCAATGTGGCGAAATTGAGGACTCTTCAACAGCAAGCCCCTCGATCGACAATGCGTCAAGCGCGGGGCTCGGAGCGAAATAGCAGTCGCAAGCTGGATACAGCAATTACTAATCATTTTATGGTGCCCCGATCCAGAGTCGAACTGGAACGCCTTGCGGCGCGGGATTTTGAGTCCCGTGCGTCTACCGATTCCGCCATCGGGGCACTGCTGACAACTGACGACTATAATGCTGCTCCCGCAGTAAAAAGTCGTCGCATCAAGACACTAAGCCTGCCTTGCCTTTTCACTGCGCCAACCCTTGCCGCGAATACGTTTCATGTTAAACAGAATACATTTCGCATCCGCTGCGTCCAACAATTCCGCCATCCCGGCCGGGGTTCGCATGCGCCGAACCGCAGGAGGCCGAATTATCCTCGATTCATCCCCGGGCGACAAGCCGATGCGCAGAGATATCTTTTCATGCTGACGCTGGACGACTTCGATTTCGCGCTGCCGCCCGAGTTGATCGCGCAGCATCCGGCGCGCGAGCGCGGCGGCAGCCGGCTCTTGCATGTCGCCGGCGATGCCGTGCACGACCGCCAATTCGCCGAGCTGCCGCAACTCGTCGCGGCCGGCGATTTGCTCGTGCTCAATGACACGCGGGTGATCAAGGCGCGTCTTTTCGGGCAAAAGGAAAGCGGCGGCCAAGTCGAAGTGATGATAGAGCGCATCGTCGATGCGCAGCACGCCGTGGCGCAGATTCGCGCCAGCAAATCGCCCAAGCCGGGCAGCCGGATCCTGGCCGAGCAGGCCTTTTCACTCAAGGTGAGCGGGCGCAGCGGCGAGCAGTCCGAGTTCTTCGCGCTCGAACTGATCGGCGCCGGCGACCTGTATGCA
>CAIXAY010000514.1 GCA_903917505.1 uncultured beta proteobacterium
AAGAACGCCATCCTGATCGTCGAATACGCGCTCTACAAGCACGGCGAGGGCATGAGCGCGGCGGCCGCGGCGATCGAAGCCGCGCGCCTGCGCTTCCGGCCGATCCTGATGACTTCGCTCGCCTTCATTCTCGGCGTCATGCCTTTGGCATTTTCGCACGGGGCCGGCGCCGGCGCGCGCCGCGCGGTCGGCACCGGCGTCATGGGCGGCATGCTGGCGGCGACTTTCCTGGCGATCTTCTTCATCCCGCTGTTCTATCGCCTGATCAACGACCGCCGCCTGTCTGAGCCGCGCAGCACCGGCGAACTGTTCGCCGAAGTGCGCGAGACGCACGCCCGCGCGCACGCGAAGCTCGTCGCCCGCGCCCAGCGCGACGAGGCGGCGGGAGAGCGTGATGAATAGGCCGCGCCGCGTGTCGTGGGCGCTCGCCGCCCTGCTCTTCGCCGGCTGCAGCGTCGGCCCCGATTACCGGCGGCCCGATTTCGAGCTGCCGCAGGACTGGCAGGCGGCGCAGACGGCCGAGGCCGGCGCGCGCCCGGCCGACCGAGTCGGCGAGCGCTGGTGGGCGCTCTACGCCGATCCGGTGCTCGACCGGCTCATCGACGAAGCCCTGCAGCACAACACCGATCTCGCGCTGGCCGCGGCGCGCGTGCTCGAGGCGAGCGCGCTCGCGAGCATCGCCGAGTCGGCGCTCTATCCGAGCGTTTACGCGCAGTTCGCCGGCAACCGCACCAAGAGTTCGGCGCTCGGTCCGTTCCCGCTCGAGGGCTTTCCGCTCACTCAGAACGATTACCGGGCGACGCTCAATGCGAGCTATGAAATCGATTTCTGGGGCAAGTACCGGCGCGGCAGCGAGGCCGCGCGCGCCGACCTCTTGGCCGCCGAAGCGGCGCGCGAGACGGTGCGCCTGTCGCTCACCGCGCAGGTCGCGCAGCAGTATTTCGCCCTGATCGCCGCCGACGAACAGGTCGCCGTCACCGAACGCACGCTGCTGACGCGCCGCGAAACGCTGACGCTCTTCGAAAAACGCGTGCAGGCCGAAACGCTCTCCGAATACGACCTGCATCAGGCCGAGGCCGCGGCGGCCGCGACGCGCTCGCAACTCGCCGCGCTGCGCCAGTCGCAGGATCGCCTAGTCAGCGCACTGGCCCTGCTGCTCGGGCGTTCGCCGCGCGCCGTCATGGCCGGCGACGTCAAGCGCGGCACGCCGGCGGCGGTGACCGATCTGGTGGTGCCGGCCGGGCTGCCCTCCGACCTGCTGCTGCGCCGGCCGGATCTGCGCCAGGCCGAAGCCCAGCTGATCGCCGCCAACGCCCGCATCGGCGCGGCGCGCGCCGAGTATTTTCCAGCCGTTGGACTCACCGCTTATCTGGGCAGCGAAAGCGTCGCTTTCTCGCAGCTGTTCACCGGCCCGGCCGGGATTTTCCAGTTCGCCGCCGCGCTCACCCAGCCGCTGTGGAACGCCGGCCGCCTGCGCGCCGGCACCCAGGTCTCGGAAGCGCGCCGCGACCAGGCGCTCGCCGATTACCAGAAGGTGGTGGCCAGCGCCTTCAAGGACGTGCGCGACGCGCTGGCGGCGCAGGACGCCGCGCGCGAAGTCCTCGCGGCCGAGAGCGTGCGCGTCACCGCGCTGAATCAGGCGCTCGGGCAGGCGCGCCTGCGCTTCGACGCCGGCATCACCAGCCAGCTCGACGTGCTCGACGTCGAGCGCAATCTGCTCGTCGCCGAACTCGTGCGCATCGACGCCGAACGCGCGCGCAAGGCCGCGCTCGCCGACCTGTTCAAGGCGCTGGGTGGCGGCTGGGCGCAGACGGCCGGCGGCGGTTGATATGGACGCCGGCACTTCACCGCACTCGCCTCGCCCCTGGCGCCGGCGCAGCATCGCCCTCATCGCGCTCATCGCGCTCGCCGGCATCGCGTGGTTCGCCTGGCGCGCGCTGGCGCCAGCGCCGGCGCCGCGGGCCGCGCCGCCGGTGTCGGCGACGCTGGTGCGCGTGGCGCGCGAGAACGTGCCGATCTTCCTGCTCGGCGTCGGCACCGTGCAGGCGCAGGCTTCGGTCACGGTGAAGGCGCGGCTCGACGGCCAGCTCGAGCGCGTCGATTTTGTCGAAGGCCAGGACGTCAAGGCCGGCCAGGTGCTGGCCGAGATCGACGCGCGCCCGCTGCGCGCCCAGCTCGAGCAAATGCAGGCGCAGAAAGCGCGCGACGCGGCGCAGCTTGCCAACGCGCGCCTCGACCTCGATCGCTACGTGCAGTTGATGCAGCAGAACAGCACCTCGCAGCAGACGCTCGACACCCAGCGCGCGCTGGTCGCCCAGCTCGAGGCCGCGGTGAAAACGGACGAAGCGCAGATCCACTACGCCGAGGTGCAACTCGGCTACGCGACCATCACCGCGCCGCTCGCCGGCCGCGTCGGCGCGCGCCTCGTCGATCCGGGCAACATCGTGCACGCCGCCGATGCCAACGGCATTGTGGTGATCAACCAGATCGACCCGATCAGCGTGGTGTTCACGCTGCCCGGCGATGCGGTACAGGCGATCAACCGCGCCGGGCGGGACGGCCGCCGGCTGACGGTGCTGACCTATGCGCGCGAGGGCAATGCCCTGCTCGCGCGCGGCGAGCTGGTGCTGGTCAACAATCAGATCGACGTTGCCAGCGGCACCGTGCAGCTCAAGGCGCGCTTCGCCAATCCGCAGCATGCGCTGTGGCCGGGCCAGTACGTCAATGTGCGGCTGCTGCTCGGCGAGTACGCCGATGCGCTGACCGTGCCCGCCTCGGTCGTGCAGCGCGGGCAAGCCGGGACCTATGCCTACGTGGTCGGCGCCGACGGCAAGGCGCAGATGCGGGCCATCGAGGTGCTGCAGATCCAGGACGACAAGGCCGTCGTCGGCACGGGCCTGGCGGCGGGCGAGACCGTGGTGCTCGACGGCCAGTACAAGATCAAGCCCGGCATCGCGGTCGTCCCTGCCGCTGCCTCCGGCGTGGTGGCCGCAAGCGGCGCGCAGCGATGAGTATTTCGACGACCTTCATCGAGCGCCCGATCGGCACTTCGCTGCTGGCGCTCGCCATCCTGCTCACCGGCATCGCGGTGTGGCCGCTGCTGCCGGTGGCGCCGCTGCCGCAGGTCGATTTCCCGACCATCCAGGTGTCGGCGAGCCTGCCCGGCGCCAATCCCGAGACCATGGCCGCCGACGTGGCGCAGCCGCTCGAACGCCAGTTCTCGCTGATCGCCAGCCTCGCGCAAATGACCTCGACCAGCGCGCTCGGCACGACGCAGATCACGCTGCAGTTCGAGTTGAGCCGCGACATCGACGCCGCGGCGCTCGACGTGCAGTCGGCAATCAACGCCGCGAGCGGCCAGCTGCCGGCCAACCTGCCGAGCCCGCCGACCTTCCGCAAGACCAATCCGGCCGACCAGGCCATCGTCGTGCTCGCCGTGCAGTCCGACACGCTGCCCCTGACGCAGGTCAACGACTATGCCGATACCATTCTCGCGCAGCAGCTTTCGCAAATCCCCGGCGTCTCCGACGTCGGCATCGGCGGCGTGCAAAAGCCGGCGGTGCGCGTGCAGGTCGATCCGGCCAAGCTCGCGGCCCTGGGCATGAGCCTCGAGGACGTGCGCGTCGCGATCGCCAGCAGCACCGTCAGCCAGCCGACCGGCGCGATCAACGGCAGGACGCAAAGCTTCGCCGTGTACACCAACGACCAGGTCCTGCGCGCCGAACCGTGGAACGACCTGGTGCTGGCTTACCGCAACGGCGCGCCGGTGCGCGTGCGCGACATCGGCATCGCGGTCGACGGCCCGGAAAACAACCTGACCGCCGGCTGGGCCTATGCCGGCGCCGCGGCGCCGCCGGATAACGCCGTGCACGACGGCCGCGGCATGATCCTGTTCGTGCACAAGCAGCCGGGCGCCAACGTGATCGAGACCGTCGAGCGCATCAAGGCCGCGCTGCCGCGGCTGCGCGCGGCGATCCCGCCGACCGTGACGGTCAATATCCTGGTCGACCGCACGCAGAACATCCGCGCCTCGGTGCATGACGTCGAGATGACGCTGCTGATCACCATCGCCGCGGTGATCCTGGTGATCTTCGTCTTTCTGCTCAGCGTGCCGGGCACGGTGATTCCCGGCGTCACCGTGCCGCTCGCGCTGCTCGGCACCGGCGCCGCCATGTACCTGATGAACTACAGCCTCGACAACCTCTCGCTGATGGCGCTGACCATCTCCGTCGGCTTCGTCGTCGATGATGCTATTGTCATGATGGAGAACATCTATCGCCATGTCGAAGCCGGCATGAAGCCGCTCGAGGCCGCGCACCAGGGCGCCTCCGAGATCGGCTTCACGATCGTCTCGATTTCGGTTTCGCTGGTCGCGGTGTTCATCCCGCTGCTGCTGATGGGCGGCATCGTCGGCCGGCTGTTCCGCGAATTCGCTGTCACCGTGACCATGACCATCGTCGTTTCGGTGGCGGTGTCGCTGACCCTAACGCCGATGCTCTGCTCGCGCTACCTGTCCGACTCGCACAAAAAGCGCCACGGCCGCCTGTACCGCCTGTTCGAGCACGGCTTCGCGGTCATGGCGGCAGGCTACAAGCACGGCCTCGAGCTGGTGCTCAGGCACGAGTTCGTGACGCTGTGCGTCTTTCTCGCGACGCTGGCGCTCAGCGTCGTGATGTTCGTGTTCAGCCCCAAGGGCTTCTTCCCGCAACAGGACACCGGCACCATTTACGGTTTCGCCGAGACCGCGCAGGACGCGTCCTTCGCGGCCATGCGCGAGCGCATGCAGCAGGTCGCCGACGTGGTGCGCGCCGATCCGGACGTGACCGGCTTCGGCATGTTCGCCGGCAACACCACGGCCAACACCGGCGTCTTCTTCATCGCTTTGAAGCCCAGGGACGAAGGGCGCCGCGCGACCGCCGACGAAGTGATCGCCCGGCTGCGGCCGCAGGTGGCCAGGCTGCAGGGCATCAATCTCTTCATGCAGGCGCCGCAGGACATCAACGTCGGCGGCCGCCTGTCGCGCACGCAGTACCAATACACGATCACCGATACCAACCTCGACGAGCTCAACACCTGGGCGCCGCGCCTGCTCGAACGCCTGCGCGGCGTGCCGCTCCTGACCGACCTGGCCTCGGACCAGCAGAACGCGGCCGCCGCGGCGCGCCTGACCATCGACCGTGCGCGCGCCGCGAGCTTCGGCATTTCGCCGGCGCTGATCGACGCGACGCTCTACGACGCGATCGGCCAGCGCCAGGTGGCGCAATACTTCACGCAGACCAACAGCTATCACGTCGTGCTCGAAGTCTCGCCGCGGCTGCAGGAAGACCCGGCCCTGTTCGACAAGCTCTACCTCACGTCGCCGCTGAGCGGCCAGCAGGTGCCGCTGTCGGCCTTCGTCAAGGTCGACACCGGCCAGACCGCTTACCTGCTGATCAGCCACCAGGGCCAGTTCCCGGCCGTGACGATCTCGTTCAACGTCGCCCCCGGCGTCTCGCTCGGCGACGCCGTGCAGGCGATCGAGAAAGCCAAGGCTGCGCTGGGCGTGCCGGCCACCCTGTCGGGGAGCTTCCAGGGAACGGCCAGGGCCTTCGGCGACTCGCTCAAGACGCAGCCCTACCTGATCGCCGCGGCGCTGATCGCCGTCTATATCGTCCTCGGCCTGCTCTACGAAAGCTACATCCATCCGCTCACCATCCTGTCGACGCTGCCGTCGGCCGGCGTCGGCGCGCTGCTGGTGCTGCGCCTCGGCGGCTACGACCTGAGCGTGATCGCGCTGATCGGCATCATCCTCCTGATCGGCATCGTCAAGAAGAACGGCATCATGATGATCGATTTCGCGCTGCACGCCGAGCGGGTGCAGGGGCTGGAGGCGCACCAGGCGATTTACCAGGCCTGCCTGCTGCGCTTTCGCCCGATCATGATGACGACGATGTGCGCGCTGCTCGCCGGCCTGCCGCTGATGCTCGGCCACGGCGCCGGTTCCGAGCTGCGCCGGCCGCTCGGCTTCGCGATGGTCGGCGGCCTGCTGGTGTCGCAGGCGATGACGTTGTTCACGACGCCGGTCGTCTATCTCTACCTCGATCGCGCGCACGACTGGTTTGTGCGCCGCAAGCGCCGGCGCGGCGACACGGTGTCGCCCGCCTGACTAGGTCTCGAGGCGAACGCCGCGGTAAGCTTCGGTCCGGTACGGGAAGGCGATCGTGTCGCGGCCGCGCAGCGCCGGATGCGAGGCGATCAGCGCTTTGAGCCGGGCGATCACCCTCGCCTTTTCGTCGTCCGGCAGACTCGCGATGAAGCTGGTCGACAGGCAGCGGTCGAGGATGACTTCCTGTGCGCTGCCGACATGCTGGTGCCGAAGCGTCGTCATCTGCAAAGGAGTGAAATACCGGCCGGCAAACGCTTTGCGCCAGTCACCCCGGTGGAACCGCGGCGCATCGCCCTCGTAGGGCGTGATGATTTCGGTAATCGCCGCCACCCAATCGACGGATTCGTCGCGGACATTCCAGACCAGGCCGAGCCGGCCGCCGGGCTTGAGAATGCGATGAAATTCCGCGAGCGCCGCTTCGCTGGCGAACCAGTGAAAGGCCTGCGCGCAAAGCAGCGCATCGACGCTGGCCGTCGCGAGGGGAATCGCGTCGGCGGTTCCGACGCGAAACGCCACCGCCGGCAGCACCTTGGCAAGTTGTTCGCGCATGGCCGCGACCGGTTCCACGGCGATCACCTGCGCGCGGGTCTCTGCCAGGAGCTTGGTGAACTTGCCGGTGCCTGCGCCGACATCGACGGCGACACTGCCTTCTGATATGCCAAGGTCATCGCGCAGCCAGGGCAGCAATTCGGCGGGATACTCAGGCCGGCCGCGCACGTAGGTTTGCGCTTCGCGCGAATAGCCCTGCTGTGCCGCCGCATGAATATCAGTCATTGCGAATTCCCGCTTCAGGGCTGTCGGCACGAAGCATGCGCGCCCGCAACTGGCCGCAACCGCCGTCGATGTCCTGGCCGGCCGAGTCGCGCAGGCGGGCGACGATGCCGCGTTGATGCAGGCGGCCGGCCAGGGCGTTCGCGCGTTCCCACGACGGCCGCTTGAACGGCAGGCCCTCGACCGCGTTGTAAGGAATGAAATTCATCATCGCGTATTTGCCGGCCAGCAACCGGGCGATGGCATCCATTTCGGCGTCGCTGTCGTTGATCCCTTCGAGCAGCGTCCACTGATACTGGATCGGGTAGCCGGTCGCCCGCGCATAGCGCTCGGCCAGCTCGACCAGCTCGGCCGGGGCGATGTGCGGCGCGCGCGGCAGCAGCCTGGCGCGCAGCTCGGCGTCGGTGCTGTGCAGCGACAGGGCCAGCGCCGGCTTCACCGTGCCAAGCGGCAAGCGCTCGAATACACGCTGGTCGCCGACCGTCGAGAAGACCAGGTTCTTGTGCCCGATGCCACCCAGAGTGCCGAGCAGTTCGATCGCCTCGAGCACGTTGTCGAGGTTGTGCGCCGGTTCGCCCATGCCCATGAAGACGACCTTGTTGACCGTCCGCAGGCGGCGGGCCAGCACCACCTGGGCGATGATCTCGGCGCTGCCGAGCTGGCGCCGCAGCCCGTCGCGGCCGGTCATGCAGAAGATGCAGCCGACGGCGCAGCCGACCTGCGTCGACACGCAGAGGCCATCGCGCGGCAGCAGCACGCTCTCGATGGTGTGCGCGTCGGCGAGTTCGATCAGCAAGCGGGCCGAACCGTCGGCGCCGGGGTGCTGCGAGCGCAGCTTCGCGAGCCCCGCCAGTTCGGCGGCGATCACCGGCAGGTTGTCGCGCAGGCGCAGCGGCAGGAAATCGCCGGCGTGCTGCCGGCGTGTGCCGCTGTCGAGGGCGCATGCCGCCAGCCAGGCGCGCAGCACGCGCTGTTCGTGGCAAGGCTTGGCGCCCTTGGCGCGCAGGCACTGGCGAATATGGTCGATGCGCATGGGAAGCCAATGCTAACACCGCCGGGCCCGGACCGGTACGGCCAGTGCCGATGCCCGCTGCGCACCTTCGACAAAGCGCCTGCGTCGGCCGACGCAGGCCTTGGCGAGCGGCGAGCAGGCGCTTGACTATTTCGATGAAGCCGGCGCGCAAAGCTGTTAAAGTTGGCTCTGGAAATTGGTCGGCGTATGCCTCTTGAACCGGCTGCTTCTGCCCATAAAGCGCGACATCAAGCATTCCCCTATCGTCAGAACGCACACAACGGCATGAACTGGAATTCCTTTCAGCGGCATTCGCTCAAGACCAGAATCACCCTGACGACACTCGGCATCTTTGTCGTGAGCTTGTGGGTCCTGTCGTTTTACGCCAGCCGGATGTTGCGCGAGGATATGGAACGCCTGCTCGGCGAGCAGCAGTTTTCCACCGTGTCACTGCTCGCCGCGCAAATCGATCGCGAGTTCGAAAACCGGCGCAGAGCCCTGGAAAAAGTTGGCGAAGCCGCTGCGCAAGTCATGCGCAAGAATCCCGCGGTGATTCAGAAGTTCATCGAGCAGCGTCTGACCCTGCAGATTCTCTTCAACGGCGGGCTGATCGTTCTTGGTGCCGACGGCACGGCCATCGCCGATTTCCCCTTGTCGGCCGGACGGATCGGCGGCGGCGTGCTGGACAGCGAAGATTTCGGCACGGTACTCAAGCAGGGCAAGCCGGCGATCAGCCAGCCGGCATTGGGCAAGACGCTGAAAAGCCCGGCTTTTGGAACGACCTTGAAGAGCCCGGTTTTCAGCATGACCGTACCGCTGCGCAATGAAGCCGGCGAAATCGTCGGCGCGCTCGCCGGCGTGACCAGCCTCGGCATCCCGAATTTTCTCGACCAGGTCACCGAGAACAGTTACGGCCAGACGGGCGGTTATCTGCTCGTCGCGCCGGCCTATCGGCTGATCGTCACCGCGACCGACAAGAACCGCATCATGGAGAAGATAGGCACGACCGGCATCAGCCCCTTGATCGATCGATTCCTCCATGGCCATGAAGGATCGGGGGTAACCCTGAGTCCGCAGGGCATTGAAGTGCTGGCCTCGGCCAAGACCATCCCGGCGGCCGGCTGGTATGTGGCGGCCGTGCTGCCGACCGCGGAAGCCTTTGCCCCGATTCGCGACATGCAGCAGCGCATGCTCCTGGCGACCATCCTGCTGACGCTGCTGGCGGCCGGGCTGACCTGGTGGCTGCTGCGGCGCCAGCTTGCACCGCTGCTGGCCACCGTCGAGACGCTGGCGCTGATGTCGGACACCAGGCAAGCACTGCAGACCTTGCCGGTGAATCAACAGGATGAAATCGGCCAGCTGATCGGCGGCTTCAACCGTTTGCTGAAGACGCTGGGGCAGCGTGAAGCGGTGCTCAATCAAGTCCTCGATACGGCCAGCGTGGCGATCTTCCTGGTCGACCCGCAAGGGCGTATCACGCAAGCCAACCGGTGCATGGCCGAGATGTTCGGATATGGGCCCGAGCAACTGGTGGGCATGGAATACGTCGCGCTGGTGCATCCTTCGGAACGCGGCATCGCGCGCGAGCGGATACGGGTGCTGCTGGACAACACGCTGCCGCTGATCGATATCGATCGGCTTTATTGGCGCGCCGACCAGAGCGAGTTCTGGGGTCACCTGACCGGCAAGCTCTTTCGCGACGCCACGGGGGAATACTGCGGACTGGTCGGCGTGATCGCCGACATCAGCGTGCGCAAGCGCGCCGAGCAGTCGCTGCTGCGCAGCAAGGCGCAGTACGACAATCTGGTGTCCAAGATTTCCGTCGGCATTTATACCCTGCGCAGCACGCCTGCCGGGCATCGCGCGCTCGACTATGCCAGCCCGCGCATGGCGGAAATCCTCGGGATGAGCAGCGCCAGCCTGCTCGCCGACGCCGAAGCGATCACCGGCGCCATTCATCCCGACGATAGAGCGGCCTTCGTCGAAGCCGATCAGCGCGCGCTGCGACAAGGGCAGCCGTTCGACTGGACCGGCCGCATCCTCGACGGCGCAACGGTCAAGTGGCTGCACATCACGTCCACGCCGGAATTCCTTGAAAATGATGATGTCTTGTGGCACGGCCTGATCGTCGACGTCAGCGAGCGCATGCAGGCCGAGGAAAAGCTGCATCTTGCGGCCAGCGTTTTCACGCACGCGCGCGAAGCCATCCTGATCACCGACGCCGACGGGACGATCATCGACGTCAACGGTTCGTTCACGCGCCTGACCGGTTACCGCCGCGACGAAATCCTCGGCGACAATCCGCGCCTCCTGAGTTCGGGCCGCCAGGACAAGGCATTCTTCGCGGCGCTCTGGCAGGAGTTGATCGAGAAGGGCTACTGGCACGGCGAAATCTGGAACCGGCGCAAGAGCGGCGAGGTGTTCGCGACGATGCAGACGATCAGCGCGGTGCGCGATGAACTCGGGCACACGCGCCAGTACGTCGGCCTCTTTTCCGACATCACGGCGATCAAGACACACGAAAAGCAGCTCGAACACATGGCCCATTACGACGTGCTGACGACGCTGCCCAATCGCGTGCTGCTGGCGGCCCGCCTGCATCAGGCCATGGCCCAGGCGAAGCGGCGCAAGCAGCGGCTGGCGGTGGTCTATCTCGACCTCGACGGCTTCAAGGCGATCAACGACAAGCACGGGCACAAGACCGGCGACCAGCTGCTGATGGCCCTGGCCGCGCGCATGCAGCGCACGCTGCGCGAAGGCGACACGCTGGCCCGCCTGGGCGGCGACGAGTTCGTCGCCGTGCTCTTCGATCTCGACAACGCCACCGCCTGTGTGCCGATGCTCAACCGGCTGCTCGCTGCCGCCGCCGAAGCGGTTCCGGTCGACAGTTTCACCCTGCAGGTTTCGGCGAGCCTCGGGGTGACCTTCTATCCACAAGCCGAAGAAGTCGATGCCGACCAACTGCTGCGCCAGGCCGACCAGGCCATGTATCAGGCCAAGCTGGCCGGCAAGAACCGCTTCCACATCTTCGACGCCGACCAGGATCGCAGCGTGCGCGGCCATCATGAAGGGCTGGAGCAGATCCGCCGCGCGCTGACGGCGCGCGAGTTCGTCCTGTACTACCAGCCCAAGGTCAATATGCGGACCGGCGCGGTGATCGGCGCCGAGGCGTTGATCCGCTGGCAACACCCGGAACGCGGCCTGTTGCCGCCGGCGGTGTTCCTGCCGGTCATGGAGAATCATCCGCTGGCCATCGAAACCGGCGAGTGGGTGATCGCCACGGCCTTGCGGCAAATCGAAGTCTGGCATGCGGCGGGGATGGACATGCCGCTCAGCGTGAACGTCGGCGCTTACC
>CAIXAY010000515.1 GCA_903917505.1 uncultured beta proteobacterium
GCCGCCCGGCGCGGGAGTACTGACCGCAGCCGACCGGGCCGTGGGAGATGTGGATCATGTCCTTGATCGGGCCCCACACCACGCCCTTGGAGCCGGCGTAGGCGCAGCCGCGCATGGTCATCACGCCGGGGATCGACTTGCGGTTGGAGGTGATGCACTTCTTCGACGACTCGAGTTCCTTGTCGTTGACCATCAGGTGCTTGACGCGATCCTTCTTGGCCTTCTCGGGATAGACCTCGAGGACCTCCTGGATCATGGATTCGGTTTCTTCGCGGGTTAGCGCAGCCATGGTGCTACTCCTTATCGGGCGCCGGCAGCGATCTGTGCACGACGCCCCGTTGGATTGAATGCGTAAGTTTGGGCTTGCCTTATGCGGCTAAAGCTTCGGCGGCAAGCTCGGCAGCGGTCTTGCCGATGATCGCCGTGTTCTCGACTTCCATGATGCCGAACTCCATCAACAGCGCTTCCAGTTCGTCCATGCTGACCGGCGTCGGGATGACGAACTTCTTGTTGTCGATGATCTTCTTCGCCAGGGTGCGGTACTCGTTGGCCTGGTTGGCGGTTGGGTCGTACTCGATCACGGTCATGCGCCGGATCTCGGCGTGCTGCACGACGTTGTCGCGCGGCACGAAGTGGATCATCTGGGTGCCCATCGCTTCGGCCAGGGCGATGATCAATTCGTCCTCGCGGTCGGTATTGCGCGAGTTGCAGATCAGTCCGGCCAGCCGCACGCTGCCCGAGTTGGCGTACTTGACGATGCCCTTGGCGATGTTGTTGGCCGCGTACATGGCCATCATTTCGCCGGAACAGACGATGTAGATTTCCTGCGCCTTGTTCTCGCGGATCGGCATGGCGAAGCCGCCGCAGACGACGTCGCCGAGCACGTCGTAGAAGACGAAGTCGAGGTCGTCGCTGTACGCGCCTTCCTCTTCCAGGAAGTTGATCGCGGTGATGACGCCGCGGCCGGCACAGCCGACGCCGGGCTCGGGGCCGCCCGATTCGACGCACTTGATGCCGCCGTAACCGACCGAAAGAACGTCCTCGAGTTCGAGGTCTTCGACGCTGCCGGCCGCCGCGGCGAGTTCCATGACCGAGTTCTGGGCCTTGGCATGCAGGATCAAACGGGTCGAGTCGGCCTTCGGGTCGCAACCGACGATCATAACCTTCTGGCCGGCCTCGGCCAGCGCGGCAACCAGGTTCTGGGTCGTGGTAGACTTGCCTATGCCTCCCTTGCCGTAAATGGCGGCTTGGCGTAGTTTCTTTGCCATGGTGCAATCTCCTTTATCTGAAATTCGCTCGGGTGTAAGGACAATCCCGTTTCCCGGGCAACATTCCGCAAAGACCGTGCCATTGCGCAGCGAAACCGTTTAAGCACTTGAAACGAATGACCTAATGCGGCTTGAGGCCACCATCGCTGAGGCAGGGGAATCCAACAATGAGCGGGATATTTGTCGGGGTGCCGACAATGACGGCGCCTCATTGCCCCCCTACGCGCGCCTGCCGATCAACCGTTGCAATCTGCCGGCCGTCATCCTCGGCGGCCTGACCTTCCAGCGCTTTCCGACGCCGCTGCATCTGGACAGCGTCGCCGAACTGCACGCCGATCTCTTCCGGCGTCTCGACCGCATCGGCGGCAAAGCCGAACGGGCCCAAGCCTTCCGCGATTACCTGACCGTACACTTCTGTCTCGAGCAACTCGAACAGGCGGGCCTCTCCGAGCGTTCGCGCGGCCGCGCCAATGCCAACTGGATGCGCCTGCTGCGCGGCTGGAGCTTCAACGCCGACGGGCGCGAGGGCGCGGTCCTGAAAGGCTGGGTGGAATCGCGCTTCGGCCTGCTGGCGCGCTTTCACGGCGAGCCGCTGCGCGACTTTTCCGGGCCGGCCTATCTGCGTTATCAGGAAATGCGCTCGGCCGGCCTGTACGGCACCAATGCGCTCGAAGGCCAGCTCGATCTCGTATACGCCTACGGCCAGTACGAATTCCGGCGCACCGCGCCCGAGGTGAAACAGGTCGAGCTCTACCGCGGCGTCAACCGCATCGCCGAGCACGAAGTGCTGACCGGTACAAGGAGCCGCCAGGTCGTTCTGTTCAACAACCTCGTTTCCTTCAGCGCCTCGCGCGAGCGCGCCGGCGAATTCGGCGATTACATCCTGGCCACCCGCGTTCCGGCGGCGAAGATCTTCTTCAATTGCGACCTGCTGCCCGGCGTACTCAAGGGCGAGGAAGAATACCTCGTCATCGGCGGCGTCTACGACATCGCGATCGGTACGCTCTAGTTCTTGTCGCAAACGCGACAGTGGGCGCGCAGCGCTCCGTGGCGCATCCCGCGCCCGCAAGCCCAGACATCGTAAGGCGCGCGGCATTTCGTCCCGCGCCATCCGCCGACGGCGCACTTCTTGCGAGTGACTAAAGCATTTCCCCGCGAGGACAGCCATGAGCCCCGAACTGCGCGCCACCATCGTTACTGGCCTCAAGAACGGCAGCGTCGTTCCCTATCTCGGCCCCGGCGTCCTCGCCGACGTCGTTTCGGCGACGACCGGCGCGCCGATGCCGGCGACCGGCGAGCAGCTGATCGTCGCCCTGAACGGCGGCAAGCCCATGTCGCCCAAGCTGATGTACGAGTTTCCGCGTGCGGCGATGAACGTCGAACTGAAGCGCGGCCGCGGCGCGGTAGCGCGTTTTCTCGACACCACCTACGGCAAGACCGCATGGACGCGTGCGGCGCTGCACGACTTCCTGCAGGCGATCCGCCCGCCCTATGTCATCGACATCAACCGCGACAGCCAGCTGATCGACAGCTACGCGGCAATTCCGCACCTGCTGATCGTCGGCTGCGCCCGCATCGTGGCCAACGGCTACCGCTTCAAACTCTACGCCTACGGCGGTGTCAATTACTCGGTCATCGCCCCGGAGCAGGCCCCGGGTGGACTGCCGGTGCTGTTCAAGCCAATGGGCGCGCCGAAGCCGCAATCCTGCTACATCGCCTCGGACGCCGATTACGTCGATTACATCACCGAACTGATGGGCGGTTTCGCCGTGCCGTCCTTCGTCAAGACGCTCAGGCGCGACAAGCGCTATCTGCTGCTCGGCTTGCGCCTCACCCGCGACACTGAGCGTATGGTGCTGTCCGACCTGATCTGCGGCGCGGCCAATCCGGCCGGCTGGGCGCTGATCGCCGACGCCAGCGCCAAGGAGCGGCGCTTCCTCGACAAACTGGGCATCGAGTTGATCGAAGCGGACTTTCGCGAGCTGCTGCCCGAAGCGAGCGTAGCGCTCAGCGGCTAACGCCGCCGACCAGCGCCTGGGCCTGGGCCTGGCAAGCCCGGTGCACGGCCGGGTCTAGCGCCTTGCGCCAGCGCTGCGGCAGCGCGGCCAGACCGTAGTGCGCGCCGGCCAGCATGCCGGCGATCGCGCCGGTGGTATCGGCGTCGCCGCCGCGGCTCGTCACGTCGACGACGCAGCGCTCGTAGCTGTCTGTTTCCAGCAGGGCCTGCAGGACGGCCTGCAGGGTGTCGACGATCCAGCCGCTCGGATTCTCGCAACGCCTTCGGCGAAACGAAAATTCCGGATGCGCCGCGATCAGCGGCGCGATGCGGCGGCGATAGACCGCGCGCAGGCTTTCCCCGCGCACGAAGTCCTGCACCGCGACGGCGATGAATTCGCTCGCCGCGTCGGAGACCGGATTGTTGTGCGTCACATGCGCCTGCGCGCGCACCGCGGCACGCACCGCGGTTTCATCGAGCGCCAGCGTGCCGAGGGCAACCGGCAGCACGCGCATGGCCGCGCCGTTGCCGGCGTCGTATTCCGAAGGCGGCGCCGATGGATCGCCGCTGCGCCTGAAAGCGACGAGATTGCGCCGCACGGTGTTGCCGATGTCCACGGGTTTACCGCGCATCCACGCGTCGAAAGCGCGGGCGCAGGAGAGCGCCCGCACCTCGCCGCCGTCGGACAGCAGCGCGGCGCCGAGCGCCAGCGACATCGTCGTATCGTCGGTGACCTGCCCGGGCTTGATGTTGAGCCAGCCGCCGCCGCATATTTCACGATGCACGCCGTAACGGTAGACGATTTCGCGCGGCGTCATGAACTCGACCGTTGCGCCCAGCGCGTCGCCCAGGGCGAGTCCCAGATAGGCCGCTTGCGCCCGCGCGACGAGCTGAGCGTTCACATCAAAGCGATTCGGGGCTTTAGCGGCTCGGATACTCGACGATGATGTCTTCGTCGCGCATCACCATCTGGCAAGCCAGTCGCCATTCCGTCGGCATGAGATCGTCGACCATCATCTGCTCGACCTGAGCCTGGGTGATCTTGCCCAGGCCCTTGAGCACCGTGACTTCGCGCTCGGTGAGCGGATGCCCCATGCGCTTCTTGCGATTGACGCTGAAGACCTTGACCAGGCAGGTGCCGCATTCGCCGTCGCCGCAGGAAAAATCGATCGGAATGTGATTTTCCTTGGCGATTTCGAGGATGGTTTTCTTGTGGCTACCGGCCACCGCATAAACCGTCTTGTCCTTGTGCAGAATGCTGGAAAAAGTGATGTTGGCCATGCCGTGCTCCCCGTGGGTTGGTTGATCTAGCGATGAAATTCAAGCCGGTGTAACGACGACATTGCCGCCCAGCACCTGCGCCTGGCAGGCCAGGCGATGATGGCGCGGCGCCAGGTTGTCCTTGAGCACCTGATCCTCGAGCACCGACGGCAGCGCGAGATTTTCGTGGCCGGAGACGATCTTGGTCAGGCAGCTGCAGCACTCGCCCTCGCGGCAGCCATAGGTTATTCCGGCGCCGACCTTTTCCGAGACCTCGATCAGCCGGGTGCCGGCGGGAACGCACAGCGTGACGCTCACGTCGGCGAAGGTGACATTTGCTTTTGGCATATCGTTTTCCTCTTCAGGCCAGCGCGGCCATGTCCATGATCCGGTGCTCGGCCTGGCCGCTCAGGTGCAGCGCGAGTTCGCGCCCCAGCGTCCGGCAGCTTTCCAACTCCTCGGGCGTCGGGATCAGCTTGGCGCGCACGCCTTTGACGGGAACGCGCAGCTTGAGTCCGCGCAGGCGCTCTTCGATCATCGCCACCGCCTCGCCGCTCCAGCCGAAGGAACCGAAAGCTGCGCCGAGCTTGCCGCGCAGGCTTATGGCGGTGAGCGAGGAGAGCAGGTCCCATACCGGCTTGATGGCATCGCCGTTGATCGTCGGGCTGCCGAAAGCCAGAGCGTCGGCTTCCTCGATCAGATCGACGAAAGGCGCGATCTCGCTGCCTTCCAGGTCGTAGAGCGAGACGCGCACCGCGCCGAATTCTTCGGCACCGGCCGCGACGGCCTCGGCCATGGTGCGCGTGTTGCCGTAGGCGGAGAGGTAGAACACCAGCAGCGTCTTCACCTCGCCGGCTTGCAGCGTCGGCTGCGCGAGTTCGCGATAGCGACGCACATAACGCTGCGGCGCTTCGCGCAGGATGGGCCCGTGCGCCGGCGCCACAATGCGGAACGGCAGCGGCGCTATCAGTTCGAGCGCTTCGAGCACGCGGGCGCGAAAAGGCCGCATCAGCTGCGCGTAGTAGTAATCGAAGGAAAAGCGGAAATCGCCGACGGCATCGTTGAACAACCGTTCGTCGCAAAAATGGCAGCCGAAGACGTCGCCGGAAAACAGCAGGCCGGCATCTTCAAGCCAGGTCATTTGCGTATCCGGCCAGTGCAGGAAGGGCGTGTGCAGGAAGCTCAACTGGCGGTCGCCGAGGCTCAGCGAATCGCCGCTGCCGACCGGCGTAAATTCCAGGCGGTCGCCGTGCAGCAGGCCCTTGAGCATTTGCTTGGCGCGGGTGGAAATGTAGAGCCGCGCCTGCGGCGCCCGCCGCAGCAGTTCCGGCAGGGCGCCGGTGTGGTCGGGCTCGAGGTGGTTGAGGACGATGACGGTGATTTCGTCATAACGGGCGACCGCTTCAAGGCGGCGGAAGAAATCCCCGGCGAAGCATTCCTTGACCGTGTCGATGATGGCGACGCCGGCGCTGCCGCGCACGGCATAGGCGTTATAGCTCGTCCCGTTGGCGGTCTTGAGGATGATGTCGAAGGCGCGCAGTTCCGGATCGAACGCGCCGATCCAGTGCGCGCCCGACGCGATCTCGACCGCGCTCTCAGCTTTGGAGGTCGGGGCGGGATTCATGCGGGTGATCGTCGCCGTGAGCGCTGCATTCTGCGCCGCCGGCGTCATGCGCGCAGGCTTCGAGATTTTCGCCGGGCATCGCCGACAGGCCGATCCAGTCGCGGATCGCCGCCGCATCGAAGCCGGCGCGGCACACGCCATCGACCTCGAGCAGCGGCCGGCGGATCAGGATCGGGGAGGCGAGCAAGAGCGTCAGAGCCGACGCCTCGTCAAATCGGGCCGGGATGATCTCGCCGCTCTTGACTGCCGGCGCGTTGGGGTTGAACCATTGCGCGAGCGGCAAGGACTTGAGGAAGGAGCGCAGTTGCTCGCGCGTCCACGGCGCGTCGAGAATGCTGCGGGCGACCACGCTGTGGCCGGACGCTTCGAGCACCGCCTTCTGCCGCGCATTGCCGCGGCAGCCGGGCTTTTCATAGAAAACTACGACGGCCATAAACTCTCCTAGCGAGCGGCGATCTCGGCTTGCGCGGCCGCCCAGCGCGCGGGTGAAATTCCGGTCAGCGAACCGGGCGGGTTGAGCGCTTCGTTCAATTCATTGACGATGGCGCCCTCGATCGGGCAGATCGCCGCGCATTGCGGCTCGGCGAAATCGCCCAGGCACTCGCTGCATTGGTCGGCGCGCACCAGGAAATGCGGCTGTGCGGCGTAGATCGCCCGGTTCGGGCAGAGCGCTTCACAGGCCCAGCAATTGACGCAGCTGTCGACGATTTGCAGGGCCATCAGGCGCGCTTCCTGTCCGCGGCCGGCGCGGACAATTTGCCCGCCGCCAGCATCTCGCGCCACACCGCCATCACGGCTTCGTCGATCGGCTCCATCGCGTGCTCGCCGTTCGGCCGGATTCCGGCCGCTTCAAGCGCCTTCCACGGCTCGATGCCGATCTTGGCGCAGAGCACCGTCTCGCAGCCGGCGAGCGCGCGCAGGGTGCGCGCCAGCGCCGACTCGCCGTCGCCGCAGGTTTCATCGCCGCCGCAATAAAGATCGGTCTTGCGCTGGCCGATCAGCCGCGCGCCGTTCTCGCTCGCCTCGTAGATCATGAATTCTCGTGCGTGACCGAAATGCTGGTTGACCACGCCGGCGCCCTTGCTGGCGACGGCCATCAGCACCGGGCGACCCTGCGCCTTGCGTGGCCGGTGCAGCGTGACCACCTGGGTCGGCGCCGCATGGGCCTGTGCGCGCTTCGCCTCGAGCTCTGCCGCGATCTTTGCGCGCAAGGCCAGGCGGCGCGCCAGTGCTGCCTCGTGGTCGATGTCCATGGCCGCAACCTTGTCGAGGGTGAACTCGGCGCCCCTGTCCTCGCCGAGCAGGCCGACCGCGTCGGCGCGGCACTGGCGGCAGTGGCGCATCATGTTCATGTCGCCGGCGCAGGCATCCTGCAAGTCCTTCAGCTCGCCGGGCGTCGGGCGGCGCTGCCCCATCAGGCCGTAGAAGGTGCCGTGTTCGGCTGCCGCGATCAGCGGCATGACGTTGTGCAGGAAAGCGCCCTTGGCCTTGACGATGCGCGACACTTCTTTCAGGTGCTGATCATTGACGCCGGGAATCAGCACCGAATTGACCTTGACCAGGATGCCGCGCGCCACCAGCATCTCCAGCCCCTTCTGCTGCTGCGCGATGAGGATCGCCGCCGCGGCGCGGCCGCGCACGCGGCGGTTCTTCCAGAAGATCCACGGGTAGATCTTGGCGCCGATGTCGGCGTCGACACAGTTGATGGTGATCGTGACGTGCTCGATATTGTGGCGCGACAATTCGTCGGCATATTCAGGAAGCATCAGGCCGTTGGTCGATACGCAGAGCTTGATGTCCGGCGCCTTCTCGGCCAGCCCGCGGAAAGTCGCGAAGGTCCGCGCCGCGTTGGCCAGCGGGTCGCCCGGCCCGGCGATGCCGAGCACCGACATTTGCGGTATCGCCGCCGCGACGGCGAGCGCTTTCTGCACCGCCTGCTCGGGCGTGAGCAGTTCGGAGACGACGCCGGGACGCGACTCGTTCGAGCAGTCGTACTTGCGGTTGCAGTAATTGCACTGGATGTTGCACGCCGGCGCCACCGCCGCGTGCATGCGCGCGAAGTAATGATGCGCTTCCTCCGAATAGCACGGATGATCCTGGACCTTGAGTCGAATTTCGTCGGTCAGGCCGTTTGTCGCCGCCGACCCGCAGCGACCCGCGCCGCAGCCGCTGCCCATGTCCTGGATTGCCGGAGAAACCGGTTCGTCGAAAGCAGCAAGGTCCACATTGTTCTCCGCGAGAGCGTGTCTGACCTTCCTTTAGCAACGACTATGCCAGCGACGGGCGATCGGCTAAGCGCTTGTAATCATGGGGATTCGCTGGCACGCGACGCGGGTCATGTCACAAACCGGACAAAGCCGTGCAGCCTGGCGTGTGACGAAGACGACAGAAGCCCTGACGGCGCTCGAGATTGCACGTCAGTATCTGTTTGGATACACTAGGCCGCATGAACACCTTTCATCGTTCAGATGAATTTGACGTCTGGCTCGCGGGCCTGAAAGACAAGTTGGGGCGCGCCTACATCGTTCACCGCATCCGCTCTGCCGAGCACGGAAACTTCGGTGACTGTCAGCCGGTCGGGGATGGTGTATTCGAAATGCGAATTCATTTCGGGCCCGGCTACCGCGTCTATTTCACCTGTCGCGGCGAGGTGCTTTGCTTGCTTCTGCTTGGCGGCGACAAGTCGTCGCAGAAGCGCGACATCAAGCGCGCCATTGAATTGGCGCGCGCTCTGGAAGAGGAATGAACCATGGCCAAATATGCCGTCTTCGACGCTGCCGATTACCTCGATGATGACGAAACTATCGCGGAATACATCACGGCCGCGCTCGAGGATCCTAATCCCGATGTATTTCTCAGTGCCGTGCGCGATGTGGCTCGCGCCCGTGGCATGACGCAACTCGCCAAGGACGCCGGCCTCGGGCGCGAGAGCCTCTACAAGGCGCTTACGCCTGGCGCCAAACCCCGATATGACACGATGCTCAAGCTGCTTCACGCGCTCGGGGTCAAGCTCTCCGCCTCTCCGGTCAAATCCTGAGCGAGGCCTTGCGCGTCGATACGCTGTGGTTGCGACAATAGATCAGTGGCGTTTCTTCGCGCACGGATTTCCTACAGTTTTTTGACTTCGATGTTCAGCGTCATGATGCGGTAGGCGATCTGCCGCGGCGTCATGCCGAGCAGGCGCGCCGCGCGGGCCTGCACCCAGCCGGCCTGTTCGAGCGCGGCAACGACGCGCGAACGCTCGTCGAGGCCCGCGTCGGGCGTACCTGCCGTGGCGGCGGACGACATCAGCGCGATGCTGCCCGCAGAAATTGGCGGCATCATTGATGGCGATGGCGGCGCCTGCGCTTCACGCTGCCGGTCGACGCGGATCAGGTCGGCGTCTATAGTTCCCGACTCGGACATGATCGCCGCGCGCTCGAGGCAGTTTTCCAGTTCGCGCACGTTGCCGGGCCAGCCGAACTGGGTCAGGCGGCGGACCGCGGCCTCGGTCAGAGAAAGGCGCCGGCCCTGCTGCTCGCCGATGCGCGTCGTCAGGAAGCTGGCGATGTCGGGAATATCTTCGGGCCGCTCGCGCAGCGGCGGCAGGACGATCGGCATGACGTTGAGGCGATAGTAAAGGTCTTCGCGGAAATCCCCTGAATCGACGGCCGCCTCGAGGTCGCGGTGCGTCGCCGCGATCATGCGGACGTCGACCTTGAGTGTGTGGCTGCCGCCGACGCGTTCGAGTTCGCCTTCCTGCAGCACGCGCAGCAGCTTGGCCTGGAAGGCCGGCGAGATTTCGCCGATTTCGTCGAGAAAGAGCGTGCCGCCGTCGGCCGTCTCGAAACGTCCGCGCCGCGCAGCGATGGCGCCGGTGAACGCGCCTTTTTCATGGCCGAACAGTTCCGACTCGAGCAGGTTCTCCGGTAGCGAGGCGCAATTCAGGCGCACGTAGGCGCCGCTCGAACGCGGCGAATGATAGTGGATGGCGTTGGCGATCAATTCCTTGCCGGTACCCGTTTCGCCGCGCAGCAGGACCGTGGTGTTCCATTTGGAGACCATGCGCACCTGGTCGAACACCCGGCGCATGATTGCCGAGCGGCCGACGATGTTGTCGAAGCCGTACTGGTGGCGTACGGTGCGGCGCAGGCTGTCGCGTTCCTCGGCGATGACTTGCTTCTCCTGTTCGACGTCGAGCGAGAGACGGATGTTCTGTCCGATCAGGTTGGCGACCATTTCGACAAAGCGCGTGCGCTCAGCGAGCAGGCCGTCATCGGGCGTATTGGGCTGCACGACGAGAACGCCGCGCAAGATTCCGCCGAGGCTGATCGGCGTCGCGATGAACGGCAGGCGCCGGTCGCAGATGCCGATGCGGTTGAGGAAGCGCGGATCGTCGCCGATTTTCGCCAGGGCGATGGTGCGCTTCTCTTCGGCGATCAGGCCGAGCAGGCCTTCGCCCGCTTGATAGCGAACGCGGCTGTGATCCTCGTCCGCATTCTCGACGCTGACCGCATTGACGACGAGATCGCCGCTCTCCGGATCGAGCACGGTGACCATGCAGCGGCTCATGCCACCGAGTTCGTCAAGGGCACGCATGACCTGGCGCGAAGTCTGGCGAAAGTCGAGCGAGCGCGAAAGAATCTCGCTGATGCAATAGAGCATCTCCAGTTCGGCGCGGCGCAGTGCGGAAAGGCCGGGGCTGGCCGCTTCGCTGAGCGACCTTGCGGACGGGTCCGGATTCATCGCGTTCGCGCCGGTAGTGACACGCGCACGCAACAGCCGTTCGGCTCGCCCGCTTCGATATTGAGGCAGCCGTCGTGGTCGGCGGCGACCTGCTGCGCCGTCGACAGACCGGTGCCCAGATGACGGCCGCCGGCCTTGCGCGTCGAGAAAAAGGGTTCGAACACCTTGAGCCGCAGTTCAGCCGGAATGCCCGGACCGCTGTCTTCGATGAGCACCTCGACACTGCCCTTGCGGCCGCGCGTCGTCACGCGCAGTTCGCGTTCGCGCCAGCCCTTGACGTTCATGGCGTCGACGGCGTTCTCGATGAGCGCCCTGAACATCGAGCGCAGGCGGTTCGGAAAGGCATTGACCGACGGCATCACCGCCTGCGGCTGCCAGCGCACGCTGACGCCTGCGGCCAGGAGGCGCGTCGTGGTGATGTCGAGCACGTCGCGCATCACTTCGTTGATATTCACCGCCGTCTGCGCTTCCGACAAGTGTTCGGGGATTGCGCTGCGCAGGCTGTCGACAGCGGCCTTGCCAGCTGCCATGGCTTCCAGCAAGGCCACCTCGGTCGCCGAGCGCTGGCCGCGCCGTTCGATGGTGCCGAGCACCGAAGCCATGACGTTGATCGGCCCCTCGATCTTGAAGACGGCGGCCGACAGCGTCTCGCGCAGGCCGCCGACGCGATCTTCCTCGGCCATCATGGCCTGCAGCAGCGCCATGCGCGTTTTTTCCTGTTCGGCGCGCTGGCGCGTCGTTTCCTTGGCGACCAGCAGCAGGTAGAGGTCGTTGCCGCGGCTGAAGAAGGCGTCGGCATCGCCATCCTTGCGCGCCGTCCACAAGCCCGAACACGAGAACCAGCGCTGCGTGCCCGGCGAGTCGATGCGGATTTCGTGATCGCTGAAGGCGTGCCTGCCCTCCTGCGGCGCACCCAGATCGCGGCCGAGATCGGCGCGCACGGCATCGAGGATCAGCGTCGCCGGCTCGAGCATGCGCAAGTCGCCCATCAGCTTCTTGTACTCATGGTTGTCGAGCACGACCTTGTTGCGCTGATCGAGCAGCGCGAGGACGACGGGCGCCGAATCGACGACCGACTCGATCAAGGCCTTCTGCGCGCCGACTTCGCATTCGAGCCGGTGCAGCGGCGTCACGTCGCGGTGGATGCCAAGGTAATTAGTGATGTCGCCCGCGGCGTCGACCACCGGCGTGATGGTCAAATCGGCGAGGTACTTGCCGCCATCCTTGCGCCGATTGACCAGGCGCCCGCTCCATGGCAAGCCGCGCGAAATCAGCGCCCACATCTCATCGTACAGTTCATCCGGCGTCGATCTGTTGGACAGCAGCGACTGATTGGCGCCGATCACCTCGGCGGCCTCGTAACCGGTCGCGCGAGTGAACGCCGGATTGACGTAAATGATGTTCGCGGCGGCATCGGTAATGGAAATGGCCAGGTCGGCCTGCTCCACCACCTGCTGGAAAACGTCGGGCGCGATGGCCGCGGCCGGTTGGCACGCCGGTTTTGCAGTGTTGGTTGTCACCTGTCATTCTCCCTTGCCTGGGATTCGACGCAGGTTCCGTGCCAGCTGTGCCGATGGCCTGCCGCCAGCCACGGCCGCCTGTCGCATTTGGCGCAAAGTGTAGGACTTGCGACATCCCGGCGTTCCCGCCGCGGCGCGCGACGGTGGCCGGGCGGCGGGCGAAAAATCCCGTTGCGGTGCGGTTTATCGCGCATGCGCACGTTTTCGGGGCCGCGTCCGGCGAGCGGTGGCACGAATCGTGATATGGCTAGCTCGAAAGGCTGAAACCATCTCATGAGCGAATACCTTGTACTGCTGATCTCGACGGCGCTGGTCAACAACGTGGTGCTGGTCAAGTTCCTCGGCCTCTGCCCGTTCATGGGCGTCTCCAAGCGCCTCGACAGTGCGCTCGGCATGGGACTGGCCACCGGTTTCGTCATCGTGCTGGCGGCGTCGGTAAGCTGGATGCTCGAACACTGGATGCTGGCGCCGCTCGGCCTCGGCTACCTGCGCATCATGACCTTCATCCTGGTCATCGCCGCGGTCGTGCAATTCACCGAGCTGGTGATCCGCAAGATGGCGCCCGATCTCTACCAGATGCTCGGCATCTACCTGCCGCTGATCACCACCAACTGCGCCGTGCTCGGCCTACCGCTGATCAACATCCAGGAAGGGCACAGCTTCGTCACCACCGTGGTGTACGACTTCGGCTCATCGGTCGGTTTCACGCTCGGCCTGGTGATGTTCGCCGGCCTGCGCGAACGCCTCGCGCTGGCGCGCGTGCCGCAAGCCTTCGCCGGCGCGCCGGCGGCTTTCGTCCTCGCCAGTCTGATGTCATTGGCATTCATGGGATTTTCCGGATTGAACTTCAAATGAACGATGCGATTTTTCCAGACTGGAGACTTCCATGATCGCCGCCATCGTCAGCCTGAGCCTGCTCGGCGCGGTGCTTGGGCTCGGGCTGGGCGTCGCGGCGCGCCGCTTCGCCGTCGCAACCGATCCCTTGATCGGCGACATCGAGGCCATGCTGCCCGGCTCCAACTGCGGCCAGTGCGGCCAGCCGGGCTGCGCCGGCGCGGCCCGCGCCATCGCCGCGCGCGAAGCCGCGGTCACCTGCTGCCCATCCGGCGGCAAGGCCCTCGCCGCCGCGCTGGCGGGCAAGCTCGGCATCACCGTCGATCTCACTTCCGTGGTCGATGACGGGCCGAAGCTGGCCACGGTTTCCGAAGACATCTGCATCGGCTGCTGCCGCTGCCTCAAGGCCTGTCCGACCGACGCCATCGTCGGCGCCGCCAAGCAGATCCACAACGTCATCCGCGAGGCCTGCACCGGCTGCGGCAACTGCGTCGAGCGCTGCCCGACCGAAGCGGTCAGCATGCGGCCGGTGCCGGTGACCCTGCAGCACTGGGTCTGGCCGAAGCCGGCCGGCGCCGCCGCCGCATGAGGACAATGTCATGGGACTGATCGAAAGATTTCTGGATAAGCTCGCCACGCCCGGCTGGGGCGTGCACCCGGACGACCACAAGCGCCCGGCCGCCGATGCGCCGCTGCGCGTGCTGCCGCTACCGGCGCGTCTCTACGTGCCCCTGCAGCAGCACGTCGGCCAGCCGGCGCGGCCGACCGTGCTGGTCGGCCAGAAAGTGCTCAAGGGCCAGCTGATCGCCGAGGCGCAGGGCCGCATCTCGGCGCCCATCCACGCGCCGACCTCGGGCACGGTCGTCGCGATCGGCGAAATCACCGCGCCGCATCCGTCCGGCCTGCCGTTTTCCGCAATCAGCATCGAATCGGACTTCGAAGACAAGGCCATCGAAGCCGCCGTTCCGGCCGATCCCTTCGCGCTTTCGCCGGAGGAAATCACCGCGCTCGTCGCCGCCGCCGGCGTCGTCGGCCTCGGCGGCGCGACCTTCCCGTCGTCGGTCAAGCTGGCGCTCGGCAAGCGCACGAAAATCACCACGCTGATCGTCAACGGCGGCGAGTGCGAACCCTATCTTTCCTGCGACGATCGCGTCATGCGCGACTTCGCCGCCGACGTCATCGACGGCGTGCGCCTGATGATGCACGCCGCCGGCGCCATCGAGGCGCTGGTCGGCATCGAGGACAACAAGCCGGAGGCGATCGCCGCCATGCGCCGGGCCGCCGCGCCCTTTCCCGAGATCAAGCTGCGGCCGGTGCCGTCGCGCTACCCGATGGGCTCGGACCGCCAGCTGATCCAGACGCTGACCGGCAAGGAAGTGCCGTCCGACTGCCGCGCCGCCGACGTCGGCGTGATCGTCAACAACGTGAGCACGGCCAATGCCGTGCATCGCGCGCTGCGCCTCGGCGAACCGCTGATCCGCCGCATCGTCACAGTGAACGGCGGCGCCGTCTGGCAGCCCGGCAACATCCTTGCGCCGATCGGCACGCTGGTCTCCGACCTGCTGGCCTGCGCCGGCCTGAAGAGCGAACCGGCGCGCCTGCTGATGGGCGGCCCGATGATGGGCGCCGTGCTGCCGCATGCCCGCGTGCCCATCGTCAAGGGCACGGCCGGCATCCTGGCGCTCAACGAAGAGGAAATCGCCGTTGCCGCCGCCGGCCCCTGCATCCGCTGCGGCAACTGCACCAGTGCCTGCCCGATCGGCCTGCTGCCGCTCGAGATGGCGGCCAACATCCGCGTCGACAACCTGGCTGGCGCGGCGGCGCTCGGCCTGTCCGACTGCATCGCCTGCGGCTGCTGCGCCTATATATGCCCATCGCATATTCCGCTGGTGCAGTACTTCACCCACGCCAAGGGCGAACTGTGGGCGCAGGAGCGCAGCAAGCTGCGCCTCGACGCCACCAGGCGGCTCGCCACCGACCGCGCCGCGCGCCTCGAGCGCGAGACGAAAGAAAAGGCCGAAGCCGCGGCGCGGCGCAAGGCCGAACGTGCGGCGCAAAAAGCGGCCGAGGCGGCAAGCGTCAAGGCCGCCGCATCGACCGAGGAGACTGCGACATGAGCGCCCCCCTGCTCACCGCCCCGCCGCCGACCGCGCCGCATGCGCTGGCCAACAACGGCGTGTCGCGCATCATGCTCACGGTCGCGGCGGCGCTCGCACCGGCGACGCTGTACGGCTTCTGGCTCTACGGCTGGCCGGCCATCGACCTCTGGCTGATCACGGTGGCCGCCGCGCTGTGCGGCGAAGCGGTCTGCCTCAAGCTGGCCGGCCGGGCGGCGCTGCCGGAATTGCTCGACGGCTCGGCCCTGCTCACCGGCTGGCTGCTCGCCGTGTCCTTGCCGCCCTGGTCGCCGTGGTGGATTGGCGTCATGGGCGGGCTGTTCGCGACGGTGCTGGGCAAGCAGGTGTTCGGCGGCCTCGGCTTCAATCTCTTCAACCCAGCGATGATCGCCCGCGTTTTCCTGCTCATTTCGTTTCCCGTGCAAATGACGGTCTGGGTCGCGCCGCTGCCGATCAGCGCCGCCGGCGCGCCCGGTTTTCACGACGGCCTGCTCATCTTCATCAACGGCATTCCACGGCTCGACGCGGTATCGAGCGCGACGCTGCTCGGCTTCGCCAAGACCGAGTTGTCGCGCGGCGTCGATCTGATGCATGCGCTCGCCGGCGCCAGCGCGCCGGGCAACTCGCTGCTCGGCGCCCGCTCGGGCAGCCTCGGTGAAACCGCCTCGCTGCTGATCGCCGCCGGCGGACTCATGCTGCTCGCGCTGCGCGTCATCAGCTGGCACATCCCGCTGGCCATGCTCGCCGGCATCGCACTGCCCGCCGCCATCGCCCACGCGGTCGACGCGCACCGCTATCTCGACGTATCGACGCACCTGCTCTCCGGCGGGGCGATGCTCGGCGCATTCTTCATCGCCACCGACTACGTCACTTCGCCGAACACCAAGCCCGGCCAGCTGCTCTTCGCCGCCGGCTGCGGCTTTCTCACCTACGTCATCCGCACCTGGGGCGGCTACCCCGAAGGCGTCGCTTTCGCCGTGCTGCTGATGAACGCGCTGACGCCGGTGATCGACCGTTACATCCGCCCGCGCATCCTCGGCCGCAACTGGCGAGGTGCGCCGCTCGACCCGGAAGTCGAGAGGGCCAAATCATGAGCACCCTGGCGCAGTGGCGCGAAAAGCTCGGCTATCAGCCGGTGTCGCTCGGCATCGTCGCGATGCTCACCAGCGCCGCGCTGGCCTTCGGCAACTACCTGACGCACGACGACATCCTCAAGGCCGAGCAGCGCGACCTGCAGGCCTCGCTGACGCAGGTGCTGCCGGAAGGCTATGCCGACAACGATCTGCTCAGGGACACCCTGAAGATCGCCGACGGCGACGGCAAGCCGGTCGTCATCTACCGCGCGCGCAAGGCCGGCAAGGTCAACGGCGCGGTCTTCCAGGTCGCCGGCCGCGGTTATGCCGGCGAAATCCTGGTGCTGATCGGCATCGACAGCAGCGGCCGCATGCTCGGCGCGCGCGTCATCAAGCACAGCGAAACGCCGGGACTCGGCGACAAGATCGAAGTCGCCAAGTCGAAATGGATTCGCGACTTCGACGGCAAGTCGTTCGCCGATCAGCCGCCGGAGAAATGGGCCGTGAAGAAAGATGGCGGCGTTTTCGACCAGTTCGCCGGCGCGACGATCACGCCGCGCGGGGTGGTCAAGGCGGTCAAGGGCGGGCTCGAATTCTTCGAGTCCCACCGCCAGGAAATCCTTGAAGGGAAATAGCATGGACTACCGGCAAATCATGAAGGACGGGCTCTGGAACCAGAACGTCGTGCTCGCGCAACTGCTCGGCATGTGCCCGACGATGGCCGTGACCACCAGCGGCACCAACGGACTGGGCATGGGACTGGCGACCACGGTGGTGCTGGTCGCCTCGAACGCCGTCGTCGCGGCGATCCGCCAGCTGGTGTCGCACCAGGTGCGCATCCCGGTCTTCATCGGCCTCATCGCGACCATGGTGACGCTCGTCGATATGAGTCTCAACGCCTGGTTCCACGACCTCTACAAGGTGCTCGGCCTGTACATCGCGCTGATCGTCGCCAATTGCGCCGTGCTCGGCCGCGCCGAGGCCTTCGCCGCGCGCCAGCCGGTCGTCGCCTCGGCGCTGGACGGGCTGTGGATGGGGCTTGGCTTCACCGGCGCGCTCACCACCATCGGACTGGTGCGCGAACTGGTCGGCGCCGGCACGCTGTTCTCGCAAGCGAGCCTGCTGCTCGGGCCGAAATTCGCGTTCATGGAAATCACCGTGATCCCGAACTACGGCGGCGTGCTGATGATGATCCTGCCGCCGGCCGGCTTCCTCGTGCTCGGCCTGCTGCTCGCCGCCAAGCGTCTCTACGAGAATCACGCCGCGCAGGCGGCAGACCATTCCCCCGAACCCGCCGTCGCACAATCGATCGGCTGCCACTGAGAGCCCGCCATGCAAGTCGGAGTCGCCTACTCGGAACACGCGCAGCAAATCTGGCTGACCATCGAAGTGCCGGACACGGCGACGGTCAATGAAGCCATCGCGCAATCCGGCATCCTCGCGATGTTCCCGCACATCGACCTGGCCGCGCAGAAAGTCGGCGTCTTCGGCAAGATCGTCAAGCCGGACACCGCGCTGCGCCCCGGCGATCGCGTCGAAATCTACCGCGCCATCACCTGCGACCCGCAGACCGTGCCGCGCCGCGACGGCGTCGGCGGCGACGAGGAATGATTCTCAAAGCGCCGGTTCAAACCAGGCGCGTGCGTTATGACGCCACGCTTGCGTTTTCCTTGCCGACATTGCAACAGCGCACGACAGCCGTCAACTTGGAATAGCATCGTCGGTCACCGGAAACGCATCGCGCGACGTGGTGCCGATGAGGCGAGAAATCCGAATCTCGACGCCCGGCTGCTGGAATTGTCCGACACGTTCGTGAATCTGCCGGTCCGCAACGGTCATGCGGGCGCGCAAGCGCACGTATTCCGCCCAGGAGGTGATGACGAAGCGCTCGACAAAGCGGCCGTCCACGCCCAGATCGCGGAATACCCGCCAATCGCTCGCGCCGTTACGGCGCCGCGTCGGTTCGATCGTCTGCATCGCGCTCAGGAATGCTTCCCGGTTTTCCGGGCTGACCTGGTATTCGACCTGGATCAACACCGGCCCGTCGTTGGGCCGAGGCTCGACCGCGATGGCGAGTTCCGGCGGCTGCAGGCCCAGCGCAACATCCGCCTCGTCGCCCATCCTGACACGTATGCGATAGGAGAGCGCAAGCAGTGCGAGCATGGCGCCCGCCGAAACGGCCAGCGCAATGCGGGTACCTTCAGCGCTGGCGAGCCAGCCCCAGAGGATGCTGCCCAGTGCGAGGCTAGACTGCATGGCCACCAGGTTCATCGCCACGGCACGCGCCCGAACCCAGGCCGGGGCAGTGCTCTGGGTTCCGGCCGACAGGCTGGCGAGGACGGTCACCCAGGCCGCGCCCGCCGCGCACTCGCCCACCAGCGCAATGGCCAAGGTATGCGTCTCGGCGATCAGCAGCGTGGCCAGCGCCCACAGGATGACACCGGCGCTGACCACGGCATTCAAGGGTATGCGGTGCAGTCGAGGCGGAATGAACAGGGCGCCGATGATCGCGCCGATGCCGAAGCTCGCCGACAACAGGCCGAAGCCGCCGGCCCCGAGCCCGAGCTGATCGCGCGCGATGACCGGCAGCAGCGCCCACAGCGCGCTCGCGCAGACGCAAAAACACAGATTGCGCAGGATCAAGGCCCGCATCGGCGGCGAGTGTCGGGCGAAACGCAGTCCGATCCGGATGCCGGACAGCAGTGTTTCCGGCACGCCGGGAATGGCGTGATTCGGGCCCTTCCAGCCGCGTAGCGCGACGATCATCACCACGAAGAACAATGCACTGGCCAGCAGCGCGTTGCCCGTGCCCACCCAGGCGGCAAGCGCACCGGCGAGCGCGGGCCCGACGGCACGGGCCAGGTTGAAGGCTACGGCGCCCAGCCCGACCGCGCGCGGCAGGTCGGCGCGTGTGACGAGATCGTTGATGCTCGCCTGTTGCGCCGGCAGATAGAGCGTGAATCCGGTGCCGATCAGAAAGGTGCCCATGAGCAGAGCCACCGGGCCCAGTACGCCGGACAGCGCGGCGACGCCGAGTGTTGCTGTCGCCGTCAGCAGGATGAACTGCGTCGCGAGAATGATTCTCCGCCGGTTGACGATGTCCGCCAGCGTACCCGCGAGCAGCCCGAACAGGAGAGACGGCGCGGTGCTGGCGGTTTGTACCAGCGCAACCATGAGCGCCGACGTCGTCAGTGTCGCCATCAGCCAGGCGGCGACGGTCGCCTGCATCGTATAGCCCAGAGCCACAGCCATCGAGCCGATGTAGAAGCGCCGGAACGAGGCCTGTCGCAGCGGCGAAGCCTCGAACAGTTGTGCGAGAAGATCAGTGGCGCGATTGGTCAATGGATTGGCAAATCAAATTTCCCGTGCACTAGCCACTTGATCGATTTTCGGGCCGGCCGCGCGGATTCGGTTATGAAAAAGGCGTGTCATCGCGTTCAGACTAGCATATCGACGATCGTTACTCAGCAACAGAACTGGTCAGCGCGGAACACTAGCGACTGCGCCGAGAGCGGGAAGCCGAGGATGCTTTGGCGCAAGAATCCTGGCGCCGGATTTCCGCTTTTGGCCGGAAATACGCATTCGGAATCCCGCCCCAACGCGGCCGAATTGAAATTCGCCAAGGCGGGAATATTTCCCCCGCTTCACCGGTAATGCTATCTGCGGGCGATGACCAAGCATGACGTTGACCGCGCACCCAATCTATCCAAGGAGCTAGGAATGATCACTCATCGTAATCGTTTAGGCGCTTCCACAATTCACGGTCCTGCTCGGTTCCCGCCGGAAACAGGCGGACAAGCAAGCGTTGCAGGGCGCGGCGAATCGCTTTCCGCGTCAATGCCGCGCGCCCGCACTCGGCTGTGGGCGTTCGTGTGCGCTATTGCGGCGGCCTTCATCTTCGCCGCCACTTCCGCGGTCGCTGCCGGACCCAAAGCCTATGTCGGCAATTTCAAGGACAATACCGTCAGCGCGATCGACACGGCAACGGCTACCGTCGTCGCGACCATACCAGTCGTTGCCGGTCCGCACGGCATGGTTGTGACGCCGGATGGCAAACAGGTCTTTGTCAGCGGTGACAACTCGTCAGGAATAAGCCTGATCGATACGGCAAGTGACCGCGTAATCCAGACCATTGGGGTCGGCAAGGGACCGCACGGGCTGGCTTTGACGCCGGATGGAAAGACACTGCTGGTCGGTGTATATGGCGAAAACCACATCGCCTTTATTGACCTCTCGTCGAACACCGTCGTGGCAACGCTGGACGTTGGGAACCCGCACACCATCGCGATTCGTCCGGACGGGAAGCTGGCCTACGTCGCATCGCAGGAGCCCGGAAAGTTCGCACTGGTGGTCGTTGACCTGGCCACGCGATCTGTGAAGAAGACGGTGGCCCTCGACAAAGCTCCGCGTGATCCCGAGTTCGGTTACGACGGCAAGGCGCTCTATTTCACCTTGGCGGGGGTCAACGCAATCGAGGTGCTTGATCCAACGACCGACCGGGTGATCGCGGAAGTGCCAACCGGAGTTTCGCCACATATTGCCAAGCTTTATCGCGGCGGAGCGCTTGGCGCAGCGGTGGTGCAAGGCCCCGGCGAGCTGCAGTTATTCGATCCATCGACAAACCGGCAGATACGCTCCATCGCAGTGGGCAAGCAGCCGCACTGGCAGGCTTCCAATGACGGAAAAAAGGTTTATGTGACGAACGAGGGATCAAATGACGTGACGGTCGTCGATATCGGAACCGGACAAACAACGACCATTCCCGTGGGCGCCGCGCCGCGCAAGATCGTCGTGCAGCCGGCTCCGCTCGCAACAGGGAACGCCAGAATATCCATCGCCAACTTCGCGTTTGCACCCGCCGCAGTTGCCATCGGAGTCGGCGAATCCGTCACCTGGACAAATGACGACGGCGCCCCGCACGGACTCGCCTACAAGGACGGTGCGCCAGGCGTCGATCCATTGATGCCCGGGGCAAGCTTTAGCCGCACCTTCCACGAACCGGGAGTCTATGACTACATTTGTTCCATACATCCTTACATGGTCGGACACGTGACCGTGCGCTAACTTCAAGGCAGGTGGATATTACGAACGCTGATCTTCGCTGACCTCAGTCAGAAAGGTCAGCGCAGGCGTTCCAATGGGCCACCCGCTGCAGCGGCGCCTCAGAGATACTGCGATAGAAATATGAGCGTTCTGCCGTGCGCCAGTGCAGCGGCCTTCTGCTTGTACATCGGCCGCCCCCAGCAATTGAAGCCGTGATCGGCGTCCGGATAGTCGAAGAATGTGGCGTTCGCCCGGCCGGCAAAACTGCCTTTGACGTCGGCCACTGCGCTTTGTGGAATGTGCGTATCCAGCCCCGCGTAGTGAAACAGGATTGGCTTGGTGATTTTGTCCGCAACGTTGAGATGATGTTGGATGCCGCCGCCGTAGTAAGCCACCGCTGCATCGACATTGCCGGCAGCTGCCGTGCGGTAGGCGAGTTGACCGCCGAGGCAGAATCCGAGCGCGGCAATCCTGCCGCTCACTTCGGGCAGCTTGCGCAGGGTGTCGACCGCACTGGACAGGTCCGCGACGGCCTTCGCCGTATCGACTTTCTGGAGAAGTGCGCGGGCTCTTGCAGTGCCGTCCGCGTCGTACGTCAAGTCGACGCGTTGCTCCAGCCGCCAGAAGATGTCGGGCGCCAGCACGACATAACCATCCAGGGCGTATTGGTCGGCAACGGCACGGATGTGTTCGTTAACGCCCCATATTTCCTGCACCAGCACAATGCCCGGCCCGTTCCCGGTCGGCGGCAGGGAAAGATAGCCGGAGAAGGTCTCGCCTCCGGCGGTATTGATGTTGATCCATTGAGATTTCAAGGTTGGCTCCACCAAAGAGGATTGGTCGGCAGACTGAGGATTCGGAGATTGTTCTTGCCAATATTTCGATTCAATTGATTCACCGAGATGAGCGAAGTTCCCCTGATTGGCTTTGTGAGCGCAGCGCTGATGTCGTGACCGCGCAATCAGGAACGCCGGCAGGCAGATGATGGTCGCTGACTACCCTGTCATGTCTTGCCATCCTTCTTGTCCTCATCGAAGGGAATGTTCCCGTCAGCCTTGTAGCGCTTCTTCGCACTTGGTCGGTAAATCCAGATGGCGACCATCAGCAAAGCCAGTGGGACGCCCACATAGAAACCGTACTGCGTGAGTAGATTGACGACTTGGGTAAAGGAGTTCACCTATAGGATGTCGACGAGTCGAAATCAAGTCTTGGCATTTGCTACCAACTGCATTTCCAGTTGACTTGCCGGTCACACTGAACTGCGATCAACGCCGCGTCAGCACGCAATCTTCGGTGCTCTTGGCACTGGGCAAGCTAATCGCTGACTTGGCAAAGAAGACACTTCGCGAGCATATCCGGATGGCCGCAAAATATTCTGTTCGCCATCGCATAGAACCTTTTCCTGGCTGGCGACCGTTAAACCAGGCAAAAAAAAAGACCGTGGGCGCATCGTTTATCGGACTGGCCAGTAGTTGATGATTCCAATCCACGGAGACTCTCTTCGTGCAAGTTTGCGTGTCAATGGCGCGCAATTGGGAGCCAGCGCGAAATTGATATTTACGAATCAATTAATCAAAGACCGGATCGTTGACGAAGCGGAACAGCGGCTCAGCGAGTTCGAAGATAGACGGGATGAAGCGATCTGCCGATCAGCCGGTCCTGGCGCCGAAACTGCTCATGCCTCATTCCGTTCTTCGTCTATCCACGAGAGATCCGACAGATCATTTACACGAACCAACGCCATTGAGTCGGCCAACATGAGTTTGCGCAAGATCACCAAGAACCGGGACTCGTACCCGGGCGACGAAGCGTTGCTGAAAGGCTTCTATCTGGCGTGCCGAAGCATCTGTCGGAAATGAACGATGCCCGTTCGCGACTGGAAAGCCGCTCTGAATCGCTTTACTATCCAGTTTATTGAACGGATGACCAAGCTCTAAGCCAACCCCGTATGCACAAAATTCCGGACATGCCCTGCTCACGGACGCGTGCCCAATCGCGGCGACTTGTAAAAGCGGTCAGCAAATTTCAACACAAGATGCCGGACGAACGTGCGAATTTCGCCAGGTCTGTGGCAGCGCCTATTCCGCAAGCCGCGGCAGGAGCTAAACATGGGACAGGAAAACGTCATGGAAAACCGTTCGACTGACCGGTGGTTGCTCGGCCAGCAGCCCACCATCGCAATGGCCATTCCCGATCGCATGGCGGCCTTGACCATCCATCGCGACCGCTATGGCGCACCTGCGCAAGTGATTGGCATGGAATCGGTGCCAACGCCCAAATTGCGGCCTGAAGACGCCAACAAGGTGTTGGTCAGCGTGCTCGCCTCGGGACCGAATTTCAACACGAATTTTGCTGCCCTCGGCTTGCCCGTTCCGGTGTTCGGGCGGATGGACCCTGCAACGATCCACATTCCCGGGAGCGATGCATTAGGCATCGTGGTCGATGCCGGTCCGGCGGTGAAATCGCTTCGTCTTGGTCAAGCCGTTATCCTTGATGCCTGGACCTTGCAGCAGAACATCCGTGGTTACGAGACGCATGATGGCTTCAACGCTCAGTTCGTGGCCATCGACCAGCAACAGGCGATTCTGATTCCAGAGGCGCTCAAGCAGCATTCCCCCGAGCAGCTTGCCGCGATGCTCCTGACTTATGGCACGGCTTATCGCGCGGTCGTGCAACTGCTGGCGGTGCGCCCCGGCGATTCCATTCTCGTGATGGGTGGCGGCAGGGGCACGAGCTTTCCCGGCGCACAGATCGCCAAGCTTCTCGGTGCGCGCGTCATACTTTTCGGATCCAATCCGGGACTTGCAAAGTCGTTGATCGAGCGCGGCATCGCCGACGCCTTCATTGATCGTCGCACCTTGCCGGCAGAGATGTTCAAGGTCTTGTCGCCGGACGAGGACTGCAGCGCCTGGCGTCAGCTGACCGAGCCTTTCCGGCAAGCGGTCCGTGCGGCCAACAAGGGGCTACTTGTCGATAAAGTCTTTGAACATACGGGCGGCCGGAATTTTCCGCTGCTGGTTTCCGCTCTTGCCGACTGCGGACGTTTGGCGTTCTTCGGAGCGACCGGGAGCGGACTCAAAGGCGAGTACAAGGAGACCTTCTTCTACGGCAAGAAGCGCTACGTTTTCGACGCGCGCTGGGTGTGGATGCGGCAAAAGCAGATCGCCTTCCGCAACGCTTCGCCCGAGACGATCTTTGCCGAAATGTCGCTATTGCCTGGACGCCGAGGGCTGGTCTGGGGTGCCGACGCGTACGCTGCCGGATTTGTCCAGGCGGCATTCCAGCGTGGCGCCGAGGTCGTCGTGATTGCCTCCAGAAAACAGGAAGCTGAAGGCATCCGGAATCTGCTGCAATTGGGCGTTCCGGAAACGCACCTTATCGACCGGGATCAATTCGTCTTGCTCGACGATATGCCGGATCCGCTGACCGACGCCGGCGCACCGAACCCGGCGTATTGGCCGGACTTCATGCAGTCGGCGCGGGAATTGTCCGTGGCGGTGCGTCAAGTGTTCGGCCCGGGCATCAGCCCCGATTTCGTCGTTGACCGGCCGGATCAGAGCACCCTTCATCTGTCTGCTTTCCTGGCCCGCGACTACAACGAACGGGACGAAATGCCGTTCAGCTGGATCGTCGTCAAAGGCGACGTCGAGCTTTCCATCTGCGGCTCGCACATGTACCGCGCCGGGCAAGCCCAGGAGGTGCTGCGACTGCTCTCGGACCAGCGCATCGTGATGGACCGGAGCGACCTGGAGATAACAAGCCTAGTCGGTCTGCCTGAAATCCAGCAAAAGATGCTGGACGGCAAGATGAGTAAACCCAAAGGCGTCGCCCTGGTCCAGGCGGACCGCGCCGGTCGCGCGATTGCCGAGTACGAAGCCGGCTATCTCGGAAAGCCGCTCCTGGTCGCCGATCCGGATCGCGGACGCAATCTGTCGGTGGGCCTGTGCGAGGGTGTGGCGATCGTCACGATCACGCGGCCCGATGCGCTGAATGCGCTGAGTGAAAGCTTGCTGTCGCAGTTCGAAGAGATCGTTGCAGAGGTCGAAATTGCGGGAACAATAAAAGGGAATTCGGTCCGCGCCATCGTATTTCGCGGCTATGGCCGCGCCTTCATGGCCGGCGCCGACATCGCCGGGTTCCTCGGGGCAAGTGCAAACGTTGTCGGCGGGCTCGCGGCGAAAATCATCGAAGTCTTTGGCCGTCTGGAGCGCTTGCGCGTCCCCGTCCTTGCGCTGGTCGATGGCGTCGCCCTCGGTGGCGGCAACGAATTTGCGATGAGCGCGCACTATCGGATCGTCACCGAGAATGCGCTGTTGGGGCAGCCTGAAATCAAGCTGGGCATCATGCCCGGTTACGGCGGCATGCAGCGCCTGCCGAGACTGGTCGGACCGCGGCAGGCGGCTGAACTCGCCCTGAACGGCGAGCCGATCGATGGCCATCGCGCCGTTGCTGTCGGGCTGGCGGATGCATTCTGCCCGGCGGCGAGCGCCTTGCGTTTGGCGTTCATCACCGCGCTGCGGATCGCGGCGGGTCAAATCGAACTGCCGCGCCGTGATTGGGATCGTCTGGCCGCCACCCAACAGGGCGAGCTTGCGGAACTGCTGTCCTCGCGGGACACCGCGTCGCTGCTCACCGCTGCAATCCCCGATGAACGCACGGCTGGCGACCTGAAGGCCGCACGCGCCTACGCCGGCCGGATCGCTCTGGAGGCCTTGCAAGCCGGCTACGCCAGAGGGTTTGCAGCGGGCCTTGAAAATGATGCGAGATTGTTTGGCGCAGTCACCAGTTCGCATTCCGGCCAGTTCTGGGTCGAGCGCTTCTTGAATAAGGATCCGCGTCAGTCGGCGTCGTTGACGCTACTGCCGCCAAATTGAAAATCTGCCCGATCGGGCCGGCGGGAGAAACCGCCGGGCTGCTGACAGATGCAGTGCAAGCCTCATCAGGCTTTGGCAGCTTTGACGCATTCCGACGGACTCATTTGGCGGCATCCATGAATTCGTCGGCAATGAAGTGGCCCGGAGCGCCTCAGCATTGACAGCACGAACACGGGGCAAGGATACTTCCGGTCACACGACGGATTTCATGTTACTTAACGTGCTGACGAAAGCCCCAAGATGCGCCTTTCCCGTCATATCTTCGTCGTTCTCGCCGCCGCGTTTCTGCTCCACGTCGCGCCGGTCAGCGCTCAGGTCACCTGGACCATTGCCACCGAATACCCCGCCACTTCGATGCCCGGCGAAGGCCTGCGCTACTTCGCGGCAGCGCTGTTCAGGGAAAGCGCCGGACGCATCGTGGTGAATCCCGGTTTCGACGCTTCTTCCGGCATCAAGTCGTCCGAGATGATCGCTGCCGTGCGGGAGGGAAAGTTGACCGCAGGCGATGCCTTCGCCGGCGCGATGGGCAAGACAGATCCGCTGTTCCTGCTGTCCTCGTTGCCCTTCCTTGCTGCGACAAACGACGAGGCGCTCAAGCTTGCTCAATTGGCCCGGGCATCCTATGCCAAGCGCCTCGCCACCGAGAAGCTGCGCCTGCTCTACACCACCCCGTGGCCACCCAGCGGCATCTGGGCGAAAAAAGCGATCGTCTCCCCGGCCGATTTGCAAGGACTCGCCATCCGCACCTACGACAGCACCGGCGTCAAGGTATTCACCGCCGCTGGTGCCGCGCCGGTCAATCTGTCTTTCGCCGAAACGATGCCAAGGCTGATCGATGGCTCGGTGGTCGCCGTGCTGTCGTCGGGCGATGGCGGCGCGGGCCGCAAACTTTGGGACTACCTGCCGTATTTCACCGAGATCAACTATGCCGTGCCGCTCAGCCTGGCCATGCTGAGCGAGTCAGCCTATGCCGCCCTGCCGCCCGATCTGCGCGAAGCGGTGGATCGCGCGGCCACGGCCACCGAGGCGAACCAGTGGCGCCTGCTGGAAACCCGGCTCGCGGAAAACTACGCGCGCATGGCGGCCAACGGGGTAAGCCTCGTCAAGGCTTCGGCCATCTCGACCGAGCTGCGCAACCTGTTATCCGGCAGCGCCGACGAAGCCATTGCCGAGTGGAAAACGCTCGCGGGCGATGCTGGCATCGGGCTGCTGAAGAAGATCGGCCGCTGACTCGATTACTGAACTCTGCGTTCGCGATCGTCGGCGTTCCGCGTCGGCTGCTGCGGCGCGGCGGTGTGCGCCTTGCCGGGCAATCCGGCGATCCAGGCTTTGCGGTGCGCGTTGCGCTGCGACTGCGTGAGGTGCTCGCGAATTTTCTCTTGCGCCGACGCCAGCGGCTGCTCTTCGGCGGGGTGAATCGAGACGCAGTCGATGAGATGAAAGCCGAGCGGCGATTCGACGACTCCGGACAACTCGCCGGGCGCGAGCGCGAAGGCGACATCGGCGAGCTCGGCATAGAGCTTACCGTGCTCGAGCGTGCCGAGCAGGCCGCCGTTCATCGCCGTCGGGCATTCCGAATATTGAAGCGCCTGCTCGGCGAAAAGTCCCGGCGACTGCGCCAGCCGTGCATGAATGGCGCGGATCTTTTCGCCCGCCAAGGCGCGTTCGCTGCCCGGCAAGTCCTCGTTGATCGTCACAAGGATGTGGCGCAAGGTGCGACGCTCCGGACGACGGAAGCGTTCGCGATGCATCAGGTAGAAGATTTCCACGTCGGTGTCGCTCGCCGCGGCAAGCTGGCTCGCCACGCCGTCGAGCACGGCGTTGAACCTGAGCTCGCGCGCGATCGCAGCGACAAGAAGCGGCGGATCGAGATCGGCTCTCTTCATGTCGGCGATGAATTCCTTCTCGCTGGCGTAACGGCCGCGAAGCTCGGCGAAAGCCGGGTCGATTGACGGCCATGGCACGATCGTCCGCGCCGCTTCGGGCGTAGCGAGGATGCGCCGCTCGATCTCCAAGTGGCGCGCGGCGACTTCCTCGACGCGCTGCCGCTCGGGCGCGTCCAGCTTGTCCGGCGGCTTCTTGAACAGCGCCAGGGCGAGCTTGAGCGTGAGATAGGGATGCGGCTCAGGCATCGCGCATCCCCTGGAGAGCGGCGAGCGCCGACTCGGGAACGGCCAGCGTGCGCCCGGGCAGGCAATCGAAATGCACGTGGTAGATGACGCGTCCCGCGTCTTCGTCGCGCATCACGCGCAGCACCTCGCCGACGGCGCCGCGCGGAACGCGGTGATCGCCGCCCACGGCGAGGATCTTGCCCGCGACCACCTGTTCGCGCGTCTCGAAGGCGCTGGCCAGCCATTCTTCGTCGCCACCGACCAGCTCTTCCTCACGGCAGCCGACGACGCGATCGACAGCGAGGAAATGCACCGAGTAAATGATCTGGTCCTGGAGAAAGGTGCCGATATCGACGACCGTGCCGACGCCGCCGCGCGCGACGAGCACGCTGCCCGTCTCGGCGCCTGGATAGGTGCCGTCGTTGCGCACGTTGCGGACGACCCGCACGCTCGCCCCGATATCCCAGCGCGATTGCATCAGTGCCTCGCGCGGCCGATGGCGGAAAGCGGCACGACGCTGATCCCCGCGGCCTGCTTCAGGACGCGGAAGACCTTCTCGGTGATGGCATCGGAGCGTACGAAGTCGTCGTAGGCGCGCGCCAGGCTGCTGCGGTACTCGGCGTGAACAGGCGCGCGGCCGCGCTTGCCGAGGTAGTCGTGGAAGCGTTGCAGGATGTGCAGGCGATTGACCTGAACGATCCCAGCGTCATAGGGAATGGCGAAGTAGTCGAGGAAATCCTCGGCCGATTCCAGATCGGCCAGATCGGATTCAAGATCGGCCGGCGCGGTGGCATGGGAAGTCATTGGGCGGTCCTCGTCAATGAATATCGGCGGGCTGTGCGGCAAGATTGCGCAGCAGGTCGGTGCCCCGGCGCAGATAGCCGAGCAGCGACAGCAGCTCGTGCGGCAAGGGCGGGCGCTTGGCGCCTTCGACGAAATCGCGGACGCCGGCCATCAGCGGCGCGGCTTCGTCGTCGGCGACGGTTTCGCCGAGCTCGGCATAGACCGCGTGTACGCCGCTCTGCCCCGAGTGCTTGCCGAGCACGAAGGAATGCTTGCGGCCGACCAGTTGCGGATCGAAGCCCTGGTAGTTGTCGGGATGCTTGAGCAGGCCGTCGATGTGGATGCCGGCTTCGTGCGTGAAAACGCCGGCGCCGACGATGCTCTTTTGCCAGGCGACCGGACGTCCGGAGGCCTTGGCGACCTTTTCCGAAAGCGCCGGAAACTGCCGCAGATCGACGCCGGTTTCGATGCCGTAGCAGCGGCGCAGCCCGAGCACGACTTCTTCGAGCGGCGCATTTCCGGCGCGTTCGCCGAGGCCGTTGATCGTCGTGTTGACGTGCGTCGCGCCGGCGCGCGCCGCGGCCAGCGTGTTGGCCGCGGCCAGGCCGAGATCGTCGTGCGCGTGCATCTCGATCTCGAGATCGGTGACGCTGCGCAAGCGGCCGATGCATTCGGCGACGGCGAAGGGATCGAGCACGCCGAGCGTGTCGGCGAAGCGGATGCGGCGCGCGCCGGCAGCCTGCGCCACTTCGGCGATACGCGCAAGAAAGTCCGGATCGGCGCGCGAAGCGTCTTCGGCGCCTATGCACACCTCGAGGCCGGCGTCGCGGGCGCGGCCGATGTGCCGGCCGAGGTTTTCCAGCAACCAGGAGCGGTCGCGCCGCAATTTGAACGACAGGTGCTGATCGGACGCCGGCACCGAGATGTCGATCAGCTGCGCGCCGAGGCCGCAGCAGGCGCCGATGTCGGATGCGTGCATGCGGCTCCAGACCATCAGGCGCGCCGACAGGCCCAGGGCCGCGACGGCGCGAATGCTCTCGCACTCGGCTTCGCCCATCGCCGGAATGCCGACCTCGAGTTCGGGAACGCCGATGCCGTCGAGCTGGCGCGCGATATCGAGTTTTTCGGCGAGGCTGAACGCGACGCCGGCCGACTGCTCGCCGTCGCGCAAGGTCGTGTCGTTAATGACGAGGAACTTGTTGATCGCTGTTGCCATAGGGCCTCCTGAGATCGTTAAAGCAATTCGGATGCCGGTATTTTTTGCGCCGCGTTAACAGCAACTTGCCGCACGCGCTGCGCGGTCTTGTCGGGAAGCCGACAAGACTGCAGGCGCGCTGTCGGCCTCAGGCGTAGGCCGGCACGAAACCCTTGTCGACTTCGCCGAGCGGGCCGTTTTCGCCCCAGTAGGGCGAGAGCTTGCGCAGCTGCGCGATGATGGGCGGCACGGCGGCGATGACCCGGTCGATTTCCGCTTCGCTGTTGTAGCGCGACAGCGAGAAGCGGATCGTGCCGTGCGCCGCCGTGTAGGGAATGCCCATCGCGCGCATGACGTGCGACGGCTCGAGCGAACCCGAGGTGCACGCCGAGCCGCTCGAGGCGGCGATGCCCTGCCGGTTGAGCAGCAGCAGGATGGCCTCGCCCTCGACGCACTCGAAAGCGATGTTGGCGGTATTGGGCAGGCGGTTCGCCGCGTCGCCGGTGACGAAAGAACACGGCACCTGCGGCAGGATGCCGGCTTCGAGCCGGTCGCGCAGGCGCCTGACCGCCGTGTTCTCCGCCGCCAGATGCTGCACGGCCAGTTGCGCCGCGACGCCGAGGCCGACGATGGAGGCCGAGTTTTCGGTGCCGGCACGCCGGCCGCGCTCCTGGTGGCCGCCGCGCAGCAGCGGCCGGAAGCGCGTGTTACGGCGCAGATAGAGCACGCCGACGCCTTTCGGCGCGTGCAGCTTGTGCCCCGACAGCGAGAGCATGTCGATCTGCGTTTTCTTCAGGTCGATGGCCACCTTGCCGACCGCCTGCACCGCGTCGGTGTGGAACATCGCGCCGACCGCATGCGCCATCTCGGCCATCGCTTCGACCGGGAACAGCGTGCCGGTTTCGTTGTTGGCCCACATTGCCGACACGATGGCCGTGCGCGGCGAGAGCAGCGACTTGTATTCGTCAAGATCGAGCCGCCCTTTCTTGTCGACGCCGAGGCGATGCACGATCACGCCGTCTTTTTCGAGATACTCGCAGAGCGTCAGGATGGCCGGATGCTCGACCGCCGTGGTGATGATCTGCTTGCGCTCGGGCATTGCCTTGAGCGCCGACAGAATGGCCGTCGAATCGGACTCGGTGCCGCAGGAAGTGAACACGATTTCCGAATCGTGCTCGGCGCCGAGCAGGGCCTGCACGCGCTCGCGCGCTTCCTTGAGCGCGAGGCCCACCTTGTTGCCGAAACTGTGCATCGACGACGGGTTGCCGAACTGCTCGGTGAAGAAGGGCAGCATCGCTTCGACCACCGCCGGGTCGCAGGCCGTGGTCGCATTGTTGTCGAGATAGATGGGATCCATGGCGTCAGCTCGCCAAGGCCGGCCGGCCGAGCAAGCCGGCCGGCAAGAGCTGCACGAATTCGCCGAGCGCCTCGATCAGCTTCGCCTGGACGCCGGAGAGCGTCGCCTGTTCCATCATGCAGCCCTGGCAGGCGCCCTTGAGATTGACGTAGATGTTCTTGCCATCGACCTCGACGATTTCGATGTCGCCGTGGTCGGCCTGCAGCATCGGGCGTATCGCCGCCAGCGTTTCCTCGATCTTGCGCATGCGCTGGAAGTTGGTCAGGCGCGGCTTGCCGGCCGGCGCCTTGACCGTGACCGGCCGGCTCGCGGCAAGCGGCGCGGTGCAGCGCTCGCCGGCCACGCGCGCCAGGATTTCCTCGACGCCTTCGTGACAGCTCGAGCAGCCGCCGCCGGCCTTGGTGTAGTTGGTCACCTGCTCGACCGTCGACAGATTGTTCTCGCGGATGACGTTCTCGATATGCACGGCATCGACGGCGAAGCACTTGCACACCATCGCGCCTTCGGCGTGATCGTCAGCCCAGGCTTCGCCGCGGTAATTGGCGACCGCTGCCTGCAGCGCTTCGCGGCCCATCACCGAGCAGTGCATTTTTTCCGGCGGCAGGCCGTCGAGGTAGTCGGCGATTTCCTGGTTGCTGACCTTGAGCGCCTCGTCGAGCGTCTTGCCCTTGACGATTTCGGTCAGCGCCGACGAGGAGGCGATCGCCGAGCCGCAACCGAAAGTCTGGAAGTGGGCATCGACGATGCGCTCGCCGTCCGGATCGACCTTGAGCATCAGGCGCAGCGCGTCGCCGCACTTGATCGAGCCGACGTCGCCGACGGCGTTGGCACCGGCCAGCGGGCCGGCATTGCGCGGGTTGTAGAAATGTTCGCGAACCTTGTCAGAATAGTCCCACATGCCCTTGCTCCTTTAACAACGATTGATCTTTGCCCAACTCAAGCGGCGAGCGGCGGCAGCGCCGCGTAGCTGTAGCAGCCTTTCGGACAGACGCGGCCGCAGGCGCCGCAGCCGATGCAGTCGGCGCGATTGGCCAGGGTCATGACCGAAGCGGTGTCGTCCTCGTCGTAATCCTCGTCGTCCATTTCCATGTCCTCGCCGCGCACGATCAGATCGAGCACGTCGCGCGGGCAGACCTTGAAGCAGCGGCCGCAGCCGATGCATTTCTTCGGGTCGAGCGCGGTGACGAATTCCGGCGTCCAGGAGATGCCGCCAAGGGTCAGGCCAGTGATGTTTTCCATTTTCGTTTCCTCAATCGATGACTTGTTCGGTGGCCAAACGTGCGTTCGCTTTGGCCCAGCTTTCGCAGGCGTCGTACAAGGCCTGCGCGATGCCCGGAATTTCCTCATACGCCGCCGGCAGGCGCTCCTCGACCAGGTCGTGCATTTGCGCCGCCCATTCGCCGGCGAAGCGCTTGAGCCTCTTCACGTCCTTGTCCAGTTTCTTCAGTTCTTCCGCGTCCATGAGCTCGTCCTCGCGCGGCTTACAGGCCGGCCACTTCGGGGAAGCGGCCGACGATCTCGAGCGCGACCGACAGATACTTGTCGGCCTCGTCCTTCATCTTCGACAGGCTGGCGAAACCGAAGCGATGCACGTCGCGCAGAATGCGGTCGAGCACGACGAGCTTGCCGACCGTGATCAGGCCGCGGCCGAAGCCTTCGTGCGACAGGTGGATCAGCGGCACGGCCATCAGCCCGCACTCTTTTTCGATGAGCACGGCGATGCCGTTGTAGAAAGCCTTGATGCAGGCCACGGTCGTCTCGTCGGGGTCGCCGACGAGCGGAATTTCAGCCTTGCGCTCCCGCGTCATGATCAGCGGCGCGAGCAGGTCCGCGGGCGGCAGACCGTCGTACTGGCCGTAGCTGTCGAGGGCGCGCATCTGGCGCACCATCTCCTTGACGAAATCGGTGGCGAGGACGGGATCGCCGGCGCTGACGGGAACCGCGATGACGTTCATGATTGTTCTCCGGGATGAAAATCTGGACCGCAGACGACGGGAGCAGGTCCGCCGCCGATAAGAAAACGCGCAATCACGCGCGCGGCCAGCAGGCCGGCGATGAAGCCGAGCGCGGCGCCGAGCACGGCCGCGCCATCGCCGTCGAAAAATGCTGCGGCGGCGACGGCGCCGGCGATCAAGCTGGCCGAGGGCAACAGATAGCCGAGCAGGCCGGCTGCCGCCACCGATGACGCAGGCATGGAAACCATGATGCGGTCGCCGAGCCGCGTCTCCTCGGGCAAGCGCAGGTGGATCAGCTGCGTCGCCCCCGATGCGCAGGTACCGCGACTGCCGCAGCCGGCGCAGGCGGATGCCGCGCGCTCGAGGCGTACGCGCGCGAGGCCCCGCTCGAAGCCCACGACTTCTCCGCGGCGTTCGATCTGGGCCATCATTCCTGCCACCCTTCCTGCGCCATGCGCTCGAAGCGCCGGCCGTCGCCGTCGCGCCTGAGCAGCCGGTCGATCCACGCGATGCCGCCGGCATTGATCGCCTGGCGCAGGTCGACGAGCAGCGACTCGATGGCGGTTCTGCTTTCGAGGCGCACCGGCTGGATGCCGCCGGCCAGCAGCTGGCGCACCGCCGAATCGCCGACCGCCAGGCAATAGACCGCGGCGCAACCGGCGAGCACGGCGATCTTCTCCGCCAGCTTGTTCTCGTTGCCGTCCATCGATTCGGGGGGGAACTCGGCGACCTCGACGAGGCGCGCGCGCTCGCCGTCGACGGCGTAGATGGCGAAGCCGGCGGCGGCACCGAAGTGCTCGTTCACCGAAACGCGGTCGGCGGTGGCGAAAGCGACCTTGAACATGGCCGGCACGCCCTCAGTGGACGGCCAGGCCAGCGCGAGCTTGCGCCCGCTCCGGCTCGGTGCGGAAGATCGATCGATAGGCAGGGATGTCATGGTGCTGCCCCAGCAGGAGGTTGGCGATATCGAACAAGGCCTGGCGTGCGCCGCGGTAGCCGACCCAGGCGCGCGCATAGCCGCCGACCCAGTCGTATTGCGGAAAGCCGGCACGCAGCAGGGGAATCCCCAGGCGCTCGGCGCCCTGCACGGCGTGCGAACTGCCGACCAGCAGGCCGGCGTTCGCCGCGCCCGCCGCGCGTTCGAGATCCTCGAGGTCGCCGATCTGCACGCTTGCGCAGGCGACCTCCGACAGCGTGTCGGCGCGTGCCGGCGCGACGGCGGCGACAATTTCGGCGCCGAGGCCGGCGAAGAACGCGGCGAAGGCGAGCAGCTGGTCGGGATCGAGCGCCAGCGCGATGCGCGCGAAGCCGAGCATGAAGTGCGTATCGACCAGCGCGTCCTGCAACTGCGCGCGCTGGCGCTCCAGGCCGCCGGAGACGGGCTGGCCGGAAAGGTTCGCCAGCGTCTGCGTGAAGGCGTCGCCGGCATCCAAGCCCATCAGGTGATCGAAGTGGAAATCGGGAACGCCGGTGCGCGCTTTGAGCAGGCCGGCGGCGCGCGCCAGCGAGCGGCCGATGACCAGCGTCGCCACCGACTCGCCCAGCGTCGCGATTTCGCTGCGTGGCGTTCCGCCGAGCGTCAGCGGCGTGTGTTCGCTGTCGGTCAGATGCCCGTCGAGCGAATCGCCGATATCCGGCAGGATCACCGGGCGCAGGCCGAAGCTTTCGATCCAGTCGCGGATTGCCTCGATGTCGCCCGGCGTCAACATCGCCGAGGCCAGCACATTGACCTGCTTGCGCCGCCGGCCGGCGTGCCGCGTTTCCGGCACCAGCACATCGACGATGGCTTCGAGCGCCAGCGCGAAACCCGATTCGAGGCCGCCGGAAAAATCCGGCGTATTCACCGGCACCACGGCGATCTGCGCGTACTGCGGATATTTGCCGCGGAACTCGCGCACCAGCCGCCGGATGTCGGAACCCTGCGCTTCCGAAAGGCTGGTCGTCGGCAGGCCGATGATCTCCGGCGCGTTCTTCTCGCAGATCGTGCGCAGGCCTTCGATGACGTTATCATCGGCGTTCATCACCGTCGCAACGTGGTCCATCGCCGTCGTCTGCAGGGCGATCGGCTCGCGGAAGTGGCGCACGAAGAACACCTTGCCGAAGGCCGTGCAGCCTTGCGAGCCGTGCAGCATCGGAATGGCGTTCTTCAGCCCGAGAAAGGCCAGCGCGGCGCCGACCGGCTGGCTGGCCTTGAGCGGATTGACGGCCAGGGCTTTTGAGCGCTTGATAATTTCGGCCATGTCGGTCTCCTTACGCCACCAGCGGCAAACCGGCCGCCTTGCTGGCCGCCCACGGTGCCGGCTTGCGCACGGCGGCCCAGACCGGGCTCTCGATGGTCAGCGCCAGCTGCCGCGCCAGCTCGACCATGCCGGTGTAGCCGGCGTAGCCGAACTCGCGCTCCTGGTTGATGTCGAGAAACGGGATGCGCGCCTTGAGCGCCGTATAGAGATTGCGGCCGCCGGCGATCAGAATGTCGGCGCCGTAGTCCTTGTACGTCGAGAGCAGGGTCGTCGCGCTGCCCTCGTCGAGCATGCGCGCGTCCTCACCCATGAGTTCGCGGATGCGCGCCTTGTCTTCGCCGGTCGATTTGCGCGTGCCGGTGGCGACGACCTCGATGCCAAGATCCTGCAAGGCCGAGACCACCGACCACGATTTAACGCCGCCGGTGTAGAGCAGCGCGCGCTTGCCTTTCAGGCGGGCGCGCCAGGGTTCGAGGCCGGCGTTGATCTTGGCTTCCTCGCGAGCGATCAGCGCCTCGGTGCGCGCCGTCAGATCGTCGTCGCCGAGCAGGCGCGCGAAATCGCGGAAGGCCTGCGAGGTGTCGGCGATGCCGTAGAAGCTGCCTTCGAAAAACGGCACGCCCCAGCCTTCCTTGACCTTGCGCGCGACGTTGAGCAGCGCCTTGGCGCAGACCACCATGCTCGCTTTGGCGCGATGCATCGTCTGGATTTCGCGATAGCGCGAATCGCCCGAAAGCGAAGCGATGATGCGCAGCCCGAGCTCGTCGAAGAGCGGCGCCACCTGCCAGAACTCTCCGGCGATGTTGTACTCGCCGATCAGCGTCACGTCGTGCACGGCGATGCCGGGTCGGCGCGCCGACTCGGGAACGGCATCCGGTTCGCGCGTGCCGATCACGTACTGCAGCATCGCCTCGCCGGCGATGCGGTTGCCCAGATTCTTGGTACCGTAGAAGCCGGCGCAGTCGACCGGCACCACCGGCACGCCCCAATGTTCGGCCGCCGCTTTGCAAACGGCCGCGAGGTCGTCGCCGGTCAGCGCCGTGACGCAGGTGGCGTAAACAAAGACGGCTGCCGGCGCGTAGTCGTCGACAGCCTGTTTGATGGCGTGGAACAAGCGCTTCTCGCCGCGCCCCATGATCACGTCGTGCTCGGTCAGATCGGTGGTCATGCCGATTCGATAGAGCGCCGGACCGGTCGTGCGCGTGCCGCGGTTGTCCCAGGAACTGCCGGCGCAGGCGATCGAGCCATGAACGACATGCGCGACATCGGCGATCGGCAGCAGCGCGATCTGTGCGCCGTCGAAAGCGCAACCGCCCGCCGTGGCGCCGGGCTTGGGGCGGGCGCACGCCGACTTCTCCTGCGTGTTGTGTGCGCAGGCCGGCTCGTTGAGCAGCGCGGCGATCTCGTTGACTTTCATGGCGGCCATCCTTTCGCTGGATGCAACGCAATCGCCGTGCCAAAGCCAATGTAATGATTCTTAAAGATTTAATCGATGGGGTTCTTGTGGCGATCGCGACAGGGCGCAATACAGGCCAGCGTGCATTGTCGTGAACGCGACATTCGCGCAAGTGCGCGAGAGGCGGAAACAGGCGGATTCAGCATGCTCTTGCGGGTGGAAGGAGTCTTGCTTATAGATTACCGCGCACCAGGAGAACGTCCATGACTGCCCCATGCACCGCCCCGATTTCTCACGCCCGCCGACCGCAGGATCCGGCGACGCTGGCCTTCGCCGGTGTCATCGCGGAATCGTTGCGCGCCAGCCGGCAACCATTGATCCGCGGCTTGAGCGAGAGCTGCTTTCAGAAGATGTTGCAAGCCTTCTTCTCCGGCCTCGCCTGCTCGAACGGCGACGGCCTTATGTCACCGGCCGAATTCGACGAGTTCGACGAGATCGTCGAACTGCTGCTCGAACACCGGGCCACGTCCGGCGAACAGGAAGGGTGGCTCGCTTATGCCGTCGCTTCCGCGGCCATGGGCGACAATCACCTCTGGCAGGATATGGGACTGCCGAGCCGGGCGGTGCTGTCCCGCTTGATGCAGACGCACTTTCCGGCACTCGCCGCAAAAAATTCTGGTGACATGAAGTGGAAGAAATTCTTCTACCGGCAGTTGTGCGAGCGCGCCGGCGTGCCGATCTGCAAATCGCCGCATTGCGCGGACTGTTGCGACTACCGTATCTGTTTCGGCCCCGAATCCTGAGCAAGCACACGAAAGGACATTGATGCGTTGATCGGAACCAATGCTTTTGATGAATGTCTCGATCAATGAATGGAGCGAAGTTTGTTCGCTCCTGCACGCCAAAAAGCCGCCTATTTGCCCATCTATCCGGAGACTGGAGAACATCATGGACCTGGACGAGCTTTATGCGCTGCTTACGATCGGAGCACTTACGCCTTATGTCGTGGGGGCCACGATTGACTGGATGGAAAAATCCGGCTGTTCAAAATCCATCGGCAAGTTTCTCCGGAGCCAGTTTTCACAGCTGCAGAATTAGCGGCGAGTGCGCCGGATCCCACCGCCAACCGCAATTGAACGCCGCAGGCGCCGCCGGTTCCTAAACCCTCGAGGATCTCAAGCACCGTCCCTCATCGCATCGCTCTCGGACCCGAGTTGTTCTGTCGGCGCAGAGCGTTGGTGGGCCTTCTTGCCGGACTCGTTTCGATCCGCTGTAGGAAGACGACCAAGCGCTCTGCGCTCAGAGCCCGTTTACGAGGCGCTTCGGGCGTCTTGACAAGGTGAAGTCGTTCCCGAGCCTCCACTCGCCGCTTCAAGCATTCGACGGCCGTTTACGAATAGTCGACCAGTCGCTCGACATGGCCAAGCGATCGTGGCTCTCGCTTTTCGAATTCAACAGCCGAAGTCGATCTATACTTGCCCGCCCATCAACCTCTTATCCGCCTATGCGCTTCCAACGAATCCTGATCCTGGTCTTGCCCCTTCTTTCTCTGATTGCTTGTGGCGAAGCAACAGACACCCGGCCAGGCCAGCCGATAGCGCATCGTCGCGCCGCCTTCAAAAAGCTCTTGCTCGCTTTTGAGCCGATGGGCATCGAGTTGCGTGAAAAACGGTACGACGCAAATCAATTTATTGACCAAGCCAAGGTCTTAGGGAGATTGAAGAACGACCCTTGGTCATATTTTGGTGTGGATACGAACTACCCGCCGACCCATGCCAAGGCGAAGGTATGGAGTGATCCTGATCAATTCAAAGCTGCTCAACAAATGTTTCTGCAAGCGGTTGATCGTTTGGGTCTGGTTGCAGAAGATCGCAACGAAGCGCTGGTTAGAACCGCTTACGAAGCCATACAGGACAGCTGCAGAAACTGCCACAAGTCATTCAAGGAATAGCGTTTGCTGCTATTCCCATGGCTCAGTCCGACCATCACGGCGTCTGCAGCGTCCCGTCGAGCAGGCGGGTTTGCGTCCACGTCGTGACGGTGTTCTCGCATGGATATTTCAAGGCTTCGGTTTCATTGAGGTCGACCCCTAGCCCAGGTTTGTCGTTGGCATAGACATAGCCGTCGCGAAATTCCGGCAGGCCCGGGAAGACGTCGAGCAGGGCTTCGCGCGGTCCTTTCAGGTCCTGGATGACGAAGTTCGGCGGTTCGGTGCCCGACCATTCCTGCACGCCGAAATTGCGCGCAGCGAGATCGACGTGAATATTGGCGGCATGCGCCAGCGGCGACATGTCGCCCGGCCCGTGCCAGGCGGTTCTGACGCCGAATTGCTCGGCGAAGATTTGCAGTTTCCGGGCCGGGGTGATGCCGCCGATCTGGGAGAGATGCACGCGGATGAAATCGATCAGCCGTTCCGAGATCAGCGACTTCCATTCCTGCGGGTTATTGAATAGCTCGCCCTGGGCGAGCGGAATGCTCGTCTTTGCCCGCAGCTGACGAATCCACTCGCCGTCTTCGAGCGAAATCGCGTCTTCAAGGAAGAAAAGTTCGTAGGGCTCGAGCGCACAGGCAAATTTGATCGCGTCGGCCGGCTTCAGGCGCTCATGAACGTCGTGGACCAGCTCGACATCAAAACCCATCGTGCTGCGGATTCCGTCAAAGAGCTTGAGCGTATCGCGCATGTAACTCTTGCTGTCGAGATAGATGCCGTCCGCCGCGCCCTGCGCGGCGTTGGCCGGCGCCCGGCCATAAGCGCTGCCGCCATAGCCGCCGCTCTGGCAGCGGATGTGCGTGATGCCCTGCTCGCGGTATTTCTGGATCTTGTCGCACAACTCGGCGAGATCACGTCCTTCGGCGTGGCGGTAGATCGGCACGCCGGCGCGGACCTTGCCGCCGAACAGCTGATACAGGGGCATGTTGGCCAGCTTGCCCTTGAGGTCCCACAGCGCCATGTCGACGCCGGAAATGGCGTTGTTTTCGATCGGCCCGTTGCGCCAATAGGCGTTCTGGTTCATCAGCTGCCACAGTTCCTCGATGGCCTCGGCGTCACGCCCGATCAGCAAGGGCCTGAGGTATTCCTCGACCAGGCATTTGACGGCGAGATGGCGATAGGCGAAGGTCGCGCAACCGAGGCCATAGAGGCCGTCCTGGTTGGTTTCGATCTTGACGACGATCAGGTTGATGCCTTCGGGCGCCGTGAGGATGACTCTTACGTCGGTAATCAATGTTGCCAATTGCCCACCTCATTGAAGAAGACCAGCGTGCTGGTCGATTGTCCGGCAATGCGAACGGGAGATGCGGGCCGCTTAAAGCACCGAGAGCCAGCCGCCGTCGACGTAGATGATCTGGCCATTGACATAGCTCGAAGCCGATGAGGCCAGATACACCGCCGTGCCAACGAGTTCTTCGGGCTTGCCCCAGCGCTGCGCCGGATTGCTGCTCTTCACCCAGGCGTTGAATTCGACGTTCTCGATCAGGGCGGTATTCATTTCGGTCAGGATGTAGCCCGGGCCGATCGAGTTGGCCTGGATGTTGAATTGCGCCCATTCGGCGGCCATCGCGCGCGAGAGCATCTTGATGCCGCCCTTGGCCGCAGTGTAGGGCGCGACGGTGGCGCGCCCAGCTTCGCTGGTCAGCGAGCCGATGTTGATGATCTTGCCGCCGCGGCCGCGCGCGATCATGCGGCGCGCCGCTTCCTTGCCGACGATGAAGGCGCTCGTCAGATTCGTATCGAGCACCCGCTGCCAGTCTTTCAGCTCAAGGTCGACCATCGGCTTGCGGAACTGGATTCCGGCGTTGTTGATCAGAATGTCGATCTCGATACCGGCGACGTCGAAGCGCGCGAAAGCCGCGGCCACCGCCGCTTCGTCGGTGACGTCAAACGCCGCGCCGATGGCCGCATAACCGGCCGCTTGCAGCCTGGACAGCGCCTCGTCGACGGCATCCTGTCGACGGCTATTGACGATGACCCTGGCGCCTTCGGCGGCAAGGCCTTCGGCCAGGGCATAGCCGATGCCGCGTACCGAACCGGTGATCAGCGCCGTGCGCCCTGTTAAATCGAATAACGATGACATAATTCTTCCTTGATTGAGTTGGCTAAGATGGCACGGCCGGTCCAAATGTAAATTCACAAACCGGTGGGAGCTTGGCAATCTCTCGGAACACCGGGCTTCACTCGCGGCGATTTTTTGGCATATTGTCGAGAAGATTCAGGCCGGACGGTCGTCGAGCAATAAGCGCTCGTCCAGATCACTTTCAGCCTGCTCGATCAATGCTATCGCGGCACGCTCGGCCGCCGCCGCATCACCCACTTCAATGGCACTGCAAAGATTTTCGTGCATTGGCAGCGTGTGAGCGGGACCGCCCGGCTTCAGCGAAATGATTTCGAAACCGGTTTGCAGGATTGCTGAAAGCGCATTCTGCATTTGCTGAACGAACTGATTGCCGCACGCGGAAAGCACGGTTGCATGGAATGTCACATCGGCGGCAACATAACCAAGCTCGTCGGCCACCGCACGCTCCATGTCCTGGTATGCATCGCGAAGCGCCTTTTTTTCCACGTCAGTTGCCCGTTGTGCGGCAAAGCGGGCGGCAGCCGGTTCAACGATCCTCCGAAGCTCCATCAAGTCGCGCGACATCGCCCGGTCAATGCTGCCCGAGCGGGCGCGCCAGATGATAATGTCCGGGTCGAACAGATTCCAGCGTGACGAATCGAGAACAAGCGTGCCCACCCTACGCCGCACTTCGAGCATGCCTTTGGCAGCAAGGGACTTGATCGCTTCGCGGATCACAATGCGGCTGAAGGCAAAGCGTTCGCATAGGTCGATTTCCGAAGGCAGGATCTGTCCGGCTTTGTAATGCCCGGAACAGATATCCTGCCCCAATTGATCCAGGACTTGTTCCTGGAATGTTGCGCGTCTTGTCTCCATTGGTGATATGTATCGCGTATTGCTTTGGCCCGTCAAATTTTTCTTCTTGAAACGACTGGCAAACGCTTGCTCACGACGATCCGAGTCATCCTGTAGCGGCACATCAACAGTCGCGCTCGGAGCTGCGGGAATCGGAGCAAGGATCGGCTGCAGGGCAACCAGAATACTTTCGGCATCGGCCGCAGCTGCTCTGCGAGAAGCTGTCATTAGTTATATCCCATCGCCGTCGGCAGCCAAACCGAGAGGATTGGCACAAAGGCGACGACGAAGATACCTATCGTCACGATGACCAGGTATTTGAACAGGGGACGAATGACATCTTTCATCGAGACGCCGCAGATTGCACAGGTCGAATAGAGTCCCAATCCGATGGGCGGTGAAAACAGGCCCAGGCCCATGCAAAGGATGAGAACAATTGCATAGTGCAGAGGATTGAATCCGAGTTGAACCGAGATGGGCACCAAAATAGGCGCAAAGATGATCAAGGCGGGCGCCCCTTCGAGCACAGCGCCGAATATGGTGACCATGACGATCGAAACGATAAGGAAAACCCAGCCGCCATAGTTGTTGCCGATCGTCACCAGGGATGCGGCAATTTCCTGCGGAATCATCTCCATGGTCAGCCCGTAGGACAGGCTTGTTGCCGCGGCGACGATGAACATCAACATACCGGACAGGGAAGCCATTTCGACAAACAGTTTCACAGTCGCCTTGAACGTGAGCTCGCGGAAAACCAGGCGGCCGACCACGAGCGCATAAACGACGGCAACGGCAGAAATTTCCGTTGCGGTTGCAATACCGGCCATCACGCCGCGACCGATCATGAGCAGCATGACAATGCCGACACCCGCGCCCAGGATCAGTTGTTTATTGGGCGAACGGACCGGATAGGCATGGTCAACATTGATTCGCTTGCCGAAATAAACACTGCCGGCTAGCAGCAATACGACCAGGCAAAGCGCCGGGACTATCCCCGCCACAAAGAGCGCGCCGATCGAGAGATTTGCAACGAAGCCCATGATGATCATGTTGACGCAGGGCGGAATCGCTTCCGCCATGACCGCCGATGCGGCAAACAGGCCCGCGGCTTCTTTGCTGCTTTGACGGGCTCGTCTGACTGCGGGCATCAGCACGCCGCCCACGGCTGCGATATCGGCCGTTTTGGAACCCGAAATCCCCGAGAAAAACGCCATGGCCACAACGATGGTCATGTTCAGGCCGCCACGATACCGCCCCATGCAGCGCACGATCAGCTCGACCAGGCGTGACGACATGCCGTTGATTTCCATGGCGCCGCCTGCCAACAGGAAGAATGGGACAGAAAGCAGGACGAAGTGATCCACGCCGGCCGAAACTTGTTGGGAAAAGAACACAAACGGCAAATTGGGATTGGCGATGAAGAAAGACATCGCTGAAATGGACAGCGTAAACGCGATCGGAACTCCGGCAAGCACGCCCAAAATGAAGCAGGAAAGCATCAAGACGCCAGGTCCGGAAACGCCTTCAGGCACTGATTTGAGAACGGCGAAACCGACGAGCGCGAGCACGATGATTCCGACAAGGCTGAAGGCCACCAGCTTTGCTTTCGCCTGCAAGGCGTGTTCGAAAGCCACCGTCGTCATGACCAGTGTTCCGAACAACACCGGTATGGCGAAAATCACTTGCGGCAATCCGGTTGATGTCGTCTGCATCATGGATGCCGCGACCAAATCGATACTGGACAACATCAGTCCGCCAGACACCAGGAACAAAACCCAGCGACTCCCGTGCGCGACATAGTTCCTGAGGTGCAGGGGCAGCCAGGCCATAAAGAGATCCACGCCAAGGTGGCGGCCGGTGCTCATGGCCGTGCCGGCGCCGCAGAAGACGATCGTCACCATGAGCGCACGTGCGATTTCTTCCGCCCAGTCCAATGCTTCGTTCAAGACGTAGCGCCAGAAAATGGACGCGACAATAATCAACACGTTGACCAGCAAGGCTATGGCACCGATGGCCGATGTCGCCTTGGTCAGATTCTTATTGGTCGCACTCAGAAAGGGTATGGGTATCGCGGGGTGCAAGGGCACAGGATTTTCGTCGTGCGCTTCAAACGCCTCGTCGACTATTTCCGTTTTCGCATGAGTAGTCATAAACATTCCTTTGGCATCAGGATAGGTCCTAGCGCTTCGCCCAGGAGCGGCTGAAGGCAGCGAGCAGCGATCGCCTGCCCTGACAATGGACGCGGTGGCCTCACCACAGGACAGGCAATCACAAAGCGGCGCTTCAGCGAGCGGCGGCTACGGCATCGACAATAACCTGGGAATCCGGAAACTGTTTCGTAAAGGCCGTCCAAAGCGGCTTGGTTGCGGCACGGAAGGGCTCGCGATCGACCACGTTGATGGTCACGCCACGCTTCTTCAGCTCGCCGAAGGCCTTGGCTTCAGCATCAAGCGCGCGTTTGCGTTCATACGTGGTCGCGTCCGCTGCCGCCTTGAGGAAAGCCGCCTTGTACTCATTCGGAATCTTCTCGAAGCTGGCGTTGTTCATGGCCAGGAGAAGGGGGGCAAAAACGTGCTGGGTCAGCGCGCAATACTTGGCGACCTCATAGAACTTGGCGTCCAGTACATTCGCCGCGTCTTGCTCCAGTCCATCAATGACGCCCATCTGCAACCCTGAATAGACTTCACCAAAGGCCATCGGGACCGGTGCCGCGCCCATCGCTTTAAACGTGTTGATAAAATTCTGTGTCGGAAGCACGCGTATTTTTACGCCTTGCAGATCGGCGGCACTCTTGATTTCCTTCTTGGTGTA
>CAIXAY010000516.1 GCA_903917505.1 uncultured beta proteobacterium
GTCCGGTAAGCAGGTAGCCTTCGAGCCAGCCTTCGCACTGGTGCTCGCTGAGCATCGAATCGAGCACGCGGCCCGAGGGCGCGAGAAATTCGTCGTTCGGGAGCAAGGCCGCGTCCCACTGGCGCGGGCTCTCTTCGAACAGGGCGGCGAGACCGTTGGACATCGTCTCGTCGGGGCCGAAGACACGGAAGTTGCGCTGCTCCTGATTGAGCTTGGCGACATCGAGCAGGAAAGGCCCGAGCACGCGCGTGTCGCCGCTGCCGCGCACGCCCGGAGCCGGCACGGCTTCCGCGTAAGCGCGGAAATCCGGCAGTTGCAGGTCACGTAGAAGCAGGCCGCCGTTGGCGTGCGGATTGGCGCCCATGCGCCGATTGCCGGTCGGCGCGAGCTCGGCGAGTTCGGGTTTCAGCCGGCCCTGCGCGTCGAAGAGTTCCTGCGGCCGGTAACTCTTCAGCCAGTCTTCGAGCAGCTTCAGGTGCTCGGGATGCTCGGCCGGATCGGAAAGCGGCACCTGGTGCGAACGGAACGTGCCTTCGACCTGCAGCCCGTCGACGACCTTCGGTCCGGTCCAGCCTTTCGGCGAAGCGAGCACGATCATCGGCCAGCGCGGTCGCTCGGAATCGCGCTGCGCGCGGGCCCTGGCCTGGATGGCCTTGATCTCGCCGATGGCCAGGTCGAGCGCGGCGGCCATTGCTTCGTGCATCAGGACAGGGTCGTCGCCTTCGACGAAGATCGGCGTCCAGCCGTAGCCGCGCAGCAGTTGATCGAGCTCCTCGTGGCTGATGCGCGCGAGCAGCGTCGGGTTGGAGATCTTGTAGCCGTTCAGATGCAGTATCGGCAGGACGGCGCCGTCGCTGACCGGGTCGAGAAACTTGTTCGAGTGCCAGGCGGTGGCCAATGGCCCGGTCTCGGCTTCACCGTCGCCGACGACGCAGGCAACGATCAGTTCGGGATTGTCGAACACCGCGCCGAAGGAGTGGCTGAGCGAATAACCGAGCTCGCCGCCTTCGTGGATGGAGCCGGGCGTTTCCGGCGCGGCGTGGCTGGGAATGCCGCCGGGAAAGGAGAACTGCAGGAAGAGTTTGCGCAGACCCGCCTCGTCCTGGCTGATGTCGGGATAGACCTCGCTGTACGTGCCCTCGAGATAGGTGTTGGCGACCACCGCCGGGCCACCGTGGCCGGGCCCCGAGACGTAGATCATGTCGAGATCGTATTTCTTGATGACGCGGTTGAGGTGCGCGTAGATGAAGTTCTGCCCAGGCGTCGTACCCCAGTGGCCGAGCAGCATGCGTTTGATGTCGGCGAGCGCCAGCGGCCTTTTGAGCAGCGGATTGTCGTAGAGATAGATCTGCCCGACCGAGAGATAGTTGGCGGCGCGCCAGTAAGCGTCGATGCGGTGCAGGAGGTCGGGGCTAAGCGTATTGGTTTTCATTATTTTTCCGGTTGATCATAAATTGTCACTGTCATACCGGCGCAAGCCGGTATCCAGCGCCACGATCTGGATTCCGGCTTTCGCCGGAATGACGAATCTTTGACTCATCATCGTTGCCAC
>CAIXAY010000517.1 GCA_903917505.1 uncultured beta proteobacterium
GATCTGGCGGCTCATGCCGCTCATGCGTTGCACGGCTTCGGCGGTGTTGCGCACGGCGGCGCTGTTGCGCTCGGTCATTTGGGCGATCTGTTCGATGCGCTGCGAGATGGCGGTGGTCGCCGCGCTTTGCTCGCGCACCGCTTCGGAAATGTCCTCGACGGCGCCGACGACGGTGCCCGACCCCTCCTTGATCTCCTGGATCGATTGCCCGGCCAGCTGGGCGTTGGCCACCCCGAGATCGACTTCGCGCACCGCCGCGCCCATGCTGTCGACCGCCTGCTTGGCGCTGCCCTGCATCTGCGCCAGCAGGGTCGAGATCTCCTGCGTCGATTTCGAGGTCCGCTCGGCCAGTTTTCGCACTTCGTCGGCGACCACCGCGAAGCCGCGCCCCTGTTCGCCGGCCCGCGCCGCTTCGATGGCGGCGTTCAAGGCCAGCAGGTTGGTCTGCTCGGCAATCTCCTTGATGATGTTGGCCACCGAGGAAATCCGCTCGCTGTCGTTGCGCAGGGCGTCGATGCGCGTCGAGGTCTGGCGCACCGATTCGGAAATCGTCTGGATCCCGCGCACCGTCGACAGGATCACTTCCGCGCCGTGATCGGCCGTGTCCCGTGACTTCTGGGTGTGCCGGCTGGCATCCTGGGCCTGGCTGGCGACCATCGAGATGCTCACGGTCAGCTCCTCGATCGCCGCCGCCATGTCCGACGAGGCGTCGTTCTGCGCCTGCGAGTTCTCCGAGATTTCCTGCGAGGTGTGGTCTACCTCGGCGGTGATGCTGGCCATGCGCGCCGAGGCCGCCTGGATCTCGCCGAAACTCGCGCGCAGCCGGGCCAGGAGATCGTTGTAGGCCTGCAGGGTGCGGCCGATTTCGTCGTTCGAACGCACCTTGAAGGTGTCGGTGAAATCGAGTTCGTTGGCGGTGCGCATGATCGCCCGCTGCATCGAACCGAGCGGCCCGGTGATCGCCCGGCCGAACATGAAGCCCATCACCCCGATCACCGCCAGGCCGATCACCGCCGCAGCGAGCGTAATGCTCAGCGTGCGCTCGAAAGTGCTTTCGGCCGACGCGGCAACGCCGGTTACCCGCTCGGTATTGATCTTCACCAACGTGTTGAAGGCCGCCGACAGGCGCAGATGCAAGGGGCCGATCTCTCTCTGGATCGCCGCCAGCGCCAACTGGGCCTCGCCCATGGCGGCCAGCGAACTCACTTGACGGATTTTTGTGACGAAGGAAACGATGCCGAGCTTCGCTTCATCGAGCGCCTTGCTTTCCTCGGCGTCGGTCGTGCGCGCACCGTAATCGTTGATCTGCTTGATCAGGGAGTCGGTGCCCGCGGTGATCTCCTTGTCGATTTCGCTGCCCTTGTCCGCGTCGGCCGTGGTCGCCCGGTTATAAACCATCGGGATCATGGCCAGATAATTACTGCGCATGTCGCTGACCATCAGCACTGCCGGCACCGAGTTGCCGGCGATCTCAACGACGTTGGAATTGACCCGCTTGAGCCCGTACAGCCCGAAGCTCGACACCGCCGCGCAGGTTGCCATGGCGATCGCCACGAGCAGCCAGATTTTTCTGCTGATCAACATGATTGCCTTTCCCTAGTTCACGAACCCGGCCGGCAGGATTGCTTGGGCATATAGCTTAGCGATTACGAGTAAAGTCATAGTCTAGCAATAGTTCCGAGCGCTCCGCGCAGAAGGCGGTGAAAAAAGTTGCCTACAAGCACACACCGCCGGACGGCGTTTGCAGGCGATGCGCTGCCGAGCCGGTCAACGCGTCATGCGGCGCTCGGCGAACCGCGCAGGCAAGGGAACACGAAGATCGGAGCGAGTCGCGCTGCCGGGCTCAACTCTTCAGGCGCAACGCCGACGAAGCAATTTTGCTACTGGCGCCGCATCAATTGAGGTCGACTGCGTGCCGCTTGAGGTCGTCTAGGCTGACAATTTCCAGTGCCGCCGCATTGCTTGCATTGAGCACCACGCGCGGCGCCTGGCCGGCCTGCAGCGATTCCAGCCAGCGTGCGGCGCAAAGGCACCAGCGGTCGCCGGGCTTGAGACCCGGGAAGTCGAACTCCGGGCGTGGCGTTGACAGGTCGTTGCCGTGCGCCTTGGAAAACTCGAGGAAAGCCTCGGTCACCAGCACGCAGACGGTATGGCTGCCGACATCTTCATCGCTCGTATTGCAGCAGCCGTCGCGGAAGAAACCGGTCAGTGGCTTGTCGCTGCAACGGCCGAGCGGGCCGCCGAGAACGTTGCGCTGCACGCCGCCGAAGTCTTCGGGAATCATGAGGTCACGCCACTTCGTCGATCCAGGCCTGCTGGATCGCCTCGAGAATTTTCTCGCCGCAATGTTTCGCATCGTCGCTGAAATCGGGCAAGGCGACGACCCAGTTCATCAGGTCGACGAAATTGATCTTCAGCGGATCGACCGCCGGATGCGCCTCGGAAAGTTCGACGGCGATCGCATTGATATCACTCCATTTCATCGCAGCCTCAGCGCTTGCCTTCCTTGGTCATATTGATCGAGTAACGCGGAATCTCGATCACTAGCGGCGTCCCGTCCACGATGGTCTGACACGACAGGCGTGAATTCGGTTCCAGCCCCCAAGCTTTGTCGAGCAGATCGTCTTCGACCTCGTCGGACGGTGGCAAGGCAGCAAAGCCTTCGCGCACGATCACGTGGCAGGTCGTGCAGGCGCAGGACATTTCGCAGGCGTGTTCGATGGCGATGCCGTTTTCCAGCAGGTTCTGGCACAGCGACTCGCCGGCGCGCGCCTCGATCACCGCACCGTCAGGGCAAAGCTCGGAGTGCGGCAGGACGATCACTTGCGTCATCGGTGTTCGCCGGCCGCATCGGCGGCGCTCTCGAGCGCGTCGATGCGCTTGCCGGCAAAGGCGCGGCGAATCGATTTGTCCATGCGCTGCGCGGCGAAATCCTTGGTCTTCGCTTCCACGTCGTCGATGGCTTGCGTGATCCGCCGGCGGCTGTCGCCCGATGCCGTCGCCTGCAACGCGGCAACCGCCGCTTCGATGTCCGCCCGTTGCCCGGCGGAAAGCAGGTCGCCATCGCTCTTCAGCGCCGACTGCACGGCTTCGATCAGGCGCTGGGCGTCGACCTGCGCTTCCTTCAAGGCACGCTTTTGCGCGTCGTCCTTGGTGTGCGCCATCGAATCCTTGAGCATCTCGGCGATCTCGCCGTCGGACAGGCCATACGACGGCCTGACTGAAATCTTCGCTTCGACGCCCGAAGTCAGCTCGCGTGCCGAAACGGAAAGCAGTCCGTCGGCATCGACCTGGAA
>CAIXAY010000518.1 GCA_903917505.1 uncultured beta proteobacterium
ATCAATCCCATGGGTTCTTGGCGTGCTTCCGTATCGTCCAGCATGATTCTATCCCTTCGTCTCAAGGTGGGCATGATTGCCCCATTTCGCCGACCGCTCGCGCTACTGCTGCGCCGCCATCCAAGACGCCAGCCGCCGGCCTGGCTTCTCCTCCGGCCAGCGTGGGAAATCTCCCCGGTTCATCAAGTCGCATTGTTCCCGGGCGCTGAGCGCTTCCCATGCGGCGCCGCACGCGGATTCGAACCCTGAGGATATCTCCCGGCTGCAGCTCGGCCTCGACCCCATGAAATGCACCCGCCGCGCGCCGGGCTGCGGCGGCTCGCTGTCATCGGCCGACACGCTTCCGCGCGAACCCTCGGTGCCGCGCGTCCCGGCATAGACCGCAGAGCCGTCCGGCAGCAACCAGCTATCGCAACTGTACTGCATATCGATCATGCCATCGAAGCGCGAGCCGGAATAGGCGTCGACAACCGCATGGACCTGCCGCTCCGTCGGCCCATCAGTCCATGATATTTCCAAATGACTGCCGCCGCTGTAGCTTTCCGTCCGGACAGAGAATTTCACGGCCGGGAACCGCTGCCGCAGCTGTTGCCGCACCATGACCGCAGCCGATGCCGTGCTGACATACCCGTTTGCCGCAGGATCCGCCAAGCGGGCGGCCTTGCGTTCGTCGACCCGCTTTGTCATGTATTCGGCGCGGGATCGGCGACCGGTCAGGTAGCCGGCGATATGCTTGTTGCGCTCATGGTTGGAGCGGAATTGCAGATGCCAATCCGGTTTGGCAGCGCGGCCGTGGAAGCCGACGCCGCACAGCTTGCCGGCGGTCTCATAAACGAATACCGCGGCATCGGTGCCGGCGCAATCGACGGACTCGGCACCCTTCGGGATGTAAAACTCGCGGGGGAATTGGTTACGCATGGGGGACTCCATCCTGCGCGCGCAGCGCCGTCAAGGCGCGCCAAATTTGCAGATCGGTCACGTCAGTGAAGACGCCAACCCGCATGCATGAGCAATATTTGCGCGCCTCATAAACCTGATCAAAGGCGCAAATCTGGTCAACCGCGACCATGCGAGCCGCGTGCCAATACCGCAACCAATCTTGGATTCTGGCCTCGGTCATTACCATCTCAGCCTCCCATCGCTATCACATAACCCAGCGCCCAAATCACGGACACCAGCGCGGCCCAGCCGCAGAGTTCAAACGCGACGCTGTACCAGCGCGTAGCCGCGCGAGCGTTCATGGCTAGGCTACCCGCTGCAGAATGGCGAGCGCCGCCGCTGCATCGCCGGTTTCCAGCGCGCGCCGCGCCGAATCGGCGACCGCTCGCCAGTTCTGCCGGCGCGGCATCTCGACGATTTCCGCGACCGCTTGCGCGGGTGCCGCATAAAGCGGATCCCTGACGCGCATCCAAGGCTCGCCTGGCACGTCATGCTCGACGTAGCCATCGACGATGACGCGGGGCGCATAGGTTTTGAAGGCGGACTCGCACAGCGCCGTATGCCGGCGGCTTCCGTTGAATTGGTGCCTGATTTCCGGCCGGCTGTATATCGTCGCCAGCGTCCGGCGACCGGACTCGAAATCGAACGGTTTCCCGGCTTCCGACCAAAACGAAATGCGGGCAACGGTGCCGTCATCGAATTCGCCAACGTACACGGGAGCGGGATAGCTGCCACGTTTCCATGATTTGCGCATATGAGGATTCCTTTGTTAGAGGCGGGCATCATTGCCCGTGCATTCAAGCGACGCGCGACGGCCGCGAGCGGCGGATTTCCCATCCTTCGGCGTCGTCATACCCGGGAACCTCCCGCCGGCATACGCCAGATCACCACGCCGCCCATATCGTCGTGGCGGCGCACGCTCACCACTTCCACATAATCGAACGGCTCGCCGATATAGCTGCAAGC
>CAIXAY010000519.1 GCA_903917505.1 uncultured beta proteobacterium
ATGGTCCGCAACATCCGCAATTCCGGGCGTGTGCTGCTCGGCATCATCAACGACATCCTCGACTTTTCCAAGATCGACTCGGGCAATCTGAAGATCGAGCAGGAGGCCTTCCGGCTCGGCGACGTGCTCGACAGCCTGGCGACCATCATGTCGGCCAACGCCTGCGAGAAGGAAATCGAGCTGATCATCGCGCCGCCGCCGTCCAGGACGAATCAGCTGCGCGGCGATGCGCTGCGCCTCGAACAGGTGCTGATCAACCTGACCAGCAATGCGATCAAGTTCACCGAACGCGGCCATGTGGCGCTGGCGATCAGCATCGTCGGCGAGGATGAGGAACAGGTCACGCTGCACTTTTCCGTGCGTGACACCGGCATCGGCATCGCGCCCGAAAAGCAGGAAGAAATTTTCGCCTCGTTCGCGCAGGCCGACGATTCGACGAGCCGCCGTTTCGGCGGCACCGGCCTCGGGCTGACCATCAGCCGCCGGCTGGTCGAGGGCATGGGCGGCCGCCTGCAGTTGACCAGCGTGCCCGGCAGCGGCAGCGACTTCTGGTTCGACCTGAGTTTCGCGCGCGAGCCCGACGCCTGGGTCGCCGCCCCGGAAATGGCCAAGCTTGATGTGCTCATCGTCGATGACGACAACATTGCGCGCGAGACCTTGCGCAACATGGTCGACGGGCTTGGCTGGAAGGCGGCCGCAGTCGGCTCGGGCGAGGCCGCGGTGCAATACCTCCAGGCCAGGCCGGAAAATCGGGTGCCGACCGAGGTGCTGCTGATCGATTACAAAATGCCCGGCATGGACGGCCTGGCCACGGCCAGGGCGATCCGGCATGGCCTGAAAGCCGGCAGCAATCCGATCGTGATCATGGTCACCGCGTTCTCGGGCAAGCAGTTGCTCGAACATCCGGACCGCGAGCTTGCCGACGCCGTGCTCAACAAGCCGGTCACGCCCTCCAGCCTTTACAACGCGGTGGCCCGCGCGATGCGCGTGCGGCAAGGCGGCGAAGAACAGGCGGCACGCCGCGGCGAGCAGCGCCTGGCCGGCTTGCGGATGCTGGTCGTCGATGACAGCGAAATCAACCGCCAGGTGGCGCAGCGCATCTTCGTCGGCGAAGGCGCGGAAGTCGTCTTGGTCAGCGATGGCCAGCAGGCCGTGGATTGGCTGCGGCAGCACCCGGACGCGGCGGACATCGTGCTGATGGATGTGCAAATGCCGGTCATGAACGGCTATGAAGCCACGCGGCAGCTGCGACGCGTGCCGGCGCTGGCCGAACTGCCGGTGATCGCGCTGACCGCCGGCGCTTTCATGGAGCACCAGGAACTGGCCAATGAGGCCGGCATGAACAGCTTCATCGCCAAGCCTTTCGACGTCGATGCCGCGATCGCGCTGATCATCAAGCTCACCGGGCGCGCCGGCCGCGCGCCGGGAAGCCCCGGCGCAGCGGCGATTGTGCCGGCCGTGGCCGCCGAGCCGGACCTGCCCGGCCTGGATGTCGCCAAGGGCCTGAAGAGCTGGCGCCAGCCGGCGGCCTACCGGCAGTTCCTGCACAAGTTCGCCGATACATACGCCGGCAGCGCGCAACGGATCGCCCGCGCCGACACGTCGGAGGCGGCCGCCCTGGCACACAAGCTCAAGGGCGCGGCGGCGGCCCTGGCGCTCGACGCCGTGGCGGCATGCGCCGGCGAGGTCGATGCGGCGTTGCGCAGCGGCAAGGATCCGGCGGCCAGCATCGTCGGACTGCAGGCCGCCCTGGAGACGGCATTGGCGTCGATCGCGCGTTACGCGCCGCCGCCCGGCGAAGCGCGCATCGATACGGGCGACCAAGCCTAGGTCGCCGCGGCGAGTCCTCTGGCGGGCCTCGCGGCTTCGTCAGGGCGCCATTCCATCAGGCAGCCTCGCTCGCGGCACGATCAGACAACGTGGTCTTTTACCCACCCGACGTATTTGTTGATCCACGCCTGAAGGAACTTCCGGCTGTCGCCGGCGAGTTCGCCCGCGGCGTCGAACAAGCCTTCTTTCATCTGGACGAAAGCTTCGGGCTGGCCCAGCGTCGGCACGTCGAGGTAGGCCAGAATATTGCGCAGGTGTTGCTGCGCCAGGGCCGTGCCGATGGCCCCGGGCGATATGCCCAGCACGCCCGCGGGTTTGCCGGCCCAGGCGCTTTGGCCATAGGGGCGCGACGCACAGTCGATGGCGTTCTTCAGCAGGCCGGGGATCGAGCGGTTGTATTCGGGCGTGACGAACAACAGTCCCTGCGACGCTAAAATTTCGCTCTTCAGCCGCTTGACCGATGCGGACGGATTGGCGTCATCGTCCTGGTTGTATAGCGGCAGATCGCCGATTTCCAATTGCCTGAAAACGAACTCGGGCGGCCCGAGCTTGACGATGGCGTTGGCCAGCTTTCGGTTGATGGAATCCTTGCGCAGGCTGCCGACGACGACGCCGATCTGATACTGAGTCATTTTCTTCTCGCTTTATGTGGTGGGAAAAATTAGAGTGGGGACCCGTACTCGAGTTCAATGCGTTTCCCTCAAGCCAGCTTTTCTTCGACGGCATCGACGCAGGCATTGAAGAACTCGCGCATGCAAGCGGTTGAGCAGAAGCAGAATTCGAATTGGCCATTGGGAATCTCGTCGGCGATCGACACCGATACCGAGGGCGCCTCGCCCTCATCGCCTTGCGCGCCGCGCAAACCCAGGGTGAGGAAGGCCATGAGGTCGGCTGCCGGGACGGAAGTTTCCCGGTCGATCTGGCGCAAGGCGCCACCGCTGACGAAAGCGACGTTCGCCGATTCTTCATTGAGTTCGCGCCTGCAGACGAGGCATTGACCGGACTGCGCCACCGACCCGGAACTCGACTCGTCAAGCGGTAGGGGGTATTTCATCGGAGCCTCGCCTGCGGAGAAAAACTAATCATATAGCATATTTGCGCCGGGCGGATCAAATAGGCGCGGCCGGGCAGGGCGGTCGCATGCATATTGTCGTCATTCCGCGGCGCCTGCTTGCCGGCGGGCCGGGTGACTGCGCTCAGATCCCCGCCGCTTGCGCCGCCAGCCGCTGCAGCACGGGCGCCAGCATGTCGATGGCGGGCGCGTTGCGCACGGCCTCCTCATGCCCGCACCACGGGTAGGGCAGTTCGCGGACCCAGGCCAGGACGGGGGCGAGGTCAGCGGGCGGCAGGATCTGCATCGCATCGATCGTGATGGTCAAGTGCGTCGCCAAGTGCGGCGCGACCTCGCCAAATGACCAGTCGTAGCGGCCGCAGCCGACACGCACAGACCTGCTCTGCTTTTCCGACATGGCCACCAGCCAGGCGCAGGAAAACGTCTTGATCCGGGCGGCGGGACGGCGCAGGCAGAAGGTATAGATATTCTCGTAGGTCTGGCCGAAGTTGCGCACGAGCACGTCGGCGATCGCCTCCCGCCCGGCGGTGCGCGCGGGAAACGAGATGGTGCTCGCGTGGTTGACCATGTGCAACTCGGCGTCCGCATCGAACACGTGGTCGAGAAGGTGCGGCCGGTTTTCGTCCTTGGCGCGGACATAGTTGCGCAAAATCGTTTGCGCAGGCAAAGCGGCATCGGCGGCAGACATGGCGATTCCGGGCTTGCGGCGGCAGGCTTCAGGGCCTGGCCAGGGTGATACCGCGCGGGGAAATGTCAATTCGATTCAGCATGGGCACGCTCCACCTTGGACACGCGAATTTCATAATGCTCGTACCATAGCCTTTTTCCCAGCGCTTGGGCAGCCCGATGCTCGAGGTTTTGCTTCCAGTGCGCCACCGCTTCGAGGCTGGACCAATAGGGAACGGTGATGCCGAACCCGTCGGCGCCTCGCGCGCTCTCGGCGCCAAGATGTATTCACGGGTAAGAGAATCCACGATTGGCCCTGACGAAATATGCCAATGGAAAAACGAAATGTTTTCCGTCATTGCGGAATATATTGCGTCCGATTGCGTCGATTCAGCGATATCGGGGTGGTTCCGGCCGGGCGCGGTTTCTTGCCGCCGAGCCGATTCGCTGAGGCCGGCGTTGCAGTCCGGTTGAAGCGCAGGCCGCTTCAGCCGATGCGGTGCAGGTGGATGGCCACCGAGAGTTGCGCGCCGAGCCAGCCGAGGACGGTGCCTGTGGCGGCCAGCGTGGCGACCTGGGCGGCGGACAGGCCGTGCGCGACGAAGCTGCCGCTGTAGAGCGCGACGAGTTCGGCGATCGGCGCGGCGAGCAGGATGCCGCCGCCGCTGACGAGCAGGGCCGCGAAGAGGCCACCGAGCGCGCCTTGCAGCGCGCCGAAATATTGGAATGGCCGGCGGATGAAAGCGTCGGTCGCGCCGATCAGCTTGGCGACTTCGATCTCGGCGGCGTGCGCCAGGATCTGCAGGCGGATGGTGTTGAAGGTGACG
>CAIXAY010000520.1 GCA_903917505.1 uncultured beta proteobacterium
AGGGCATGAAGATCCGCGTCACGCAAAGCCCGGTTTCGATCGAAACCTTCAAGACCCTCGGCGCTCTGCCGACGCCGATGGCTTTTGGCGAACTCTATTCGGGGCTGCAGCAGGAAGTCGTCGACGGCGCCGAGAACGACTGGTTCGGCATTCGCGGCATGAAGTTTTACGAGGTGGCCAAGTACATCACCCTGACCGGTCATTTCATGGTCGCCTGCCCGGTCGTCGTGAACAAGGCCTGGTACGAAAAACTGCCGGCCGCGACCAAGACTGCCTTTGATGAATCCGCCGCCATCGGGCAAAAAGCCATGCGCGACTACATGGTCAATGAAACGGCCAGCATCCAGAAGGAAGTCGAAGCGAAAGGCGGCAAGGTGGCCAAGCTGAGCGACATCGAAAAATGGCGGGAAGCGACGCGTGCCGTGTACCCGATGTTTTACGATACCATCGGCAAGGATCTGATCGACATGGTGATCAACATCAAGTAAGGCCGGTCGCCGTCCTAGCGGCGCTGTAAGACGGGCAGGATTTCGTCGCAGAAATCTTGCCCGTTTGCATCATGGCGGCGCCCCGATGCGGCCGCGCCAGCTGAATGATGCGTCAAGCGCGCGACCCGATCGTCCGCCGCGAATTGCTCAGGAACAGCGGAATGAAGCCCACCAGCAGCCCGCCGAGGCCCATGATGTTGGTGACCAGATCAAAGGTCGGGATGCTGTAGACGGCGATGAAGACCATGAAACACGCGGCGAACAAGGGCCAGAGCACATACGAAACGGCACTCGAGAGGCCCGCCTTGAGCTTGTCGCGGTAGTGCCAGGCGCAGGCGAAACCGGCCAGGCTCATGTAAAAGCAAATCTGGAAGCCGATGGCCAATATAGAGCTGTCGAGGATAGCCTTGACCGAGGGCATATAGGACGAGCTGAACAGCAACAGGACGCCGAGGAACCAGATGAGGAAGGTGGCCACCCACGGCGTTTGCCACTCCGGATGGATGGTGGCTAAGCGCGGATGCAGCATCTCATCGCGCGACATCGCGAAGATGCTGCGGCTGAATTGAAGAATCTGCGTCTCGATCGTGCCGATGGTGCTGAGGATCGTCGACAACACGGCGAGATAATTCCACGGCGTCGGAAACAGCTTGCCGGCAATCGCATAGAGCACGTTGGTATTGGCCTGCGCGATCTCTTCGTCGGTCAGCACGATCAGCACGACGATCATCATGATGATGAAAAGCAGGATCAGGTTCACCATCGCCCAGAAAGCGCCACGCCCGGCCGAATGTTCTTTCCCCGCTTTACCTTCCTTGGATTCCTCGCTGAGATTCATCGTGACATCCCAGCCCCAATAGAAAAAAATCGCGGTCAAGGCGCCGGTCGCAAACAGCTGCGGCGTAAAGGAAAACGGCGAGAACCAGATCACCGACGGGGTATGCGCGGGACTGCCGCTGTACTGGACGAAGCCGGCGACGATCAGCGCGACAATGACGATGGTCTCGATGCCGGTCAGAATGAGCTGCGTGTAACTGGCCTGCTTGATTCCCTTGGTCACCACCACGGTGACCAGGGTGAGCCAGATCGCCGCGGTCAGCGCCACCCAGCTCGTGCTTTCGACGACCTCCGGGGCAATCAGGACCAGCGTCGAGGTGGCCGCGGGGATGGTCGCCGAAACCATGAAGAAGATCGAGGCGACAAGCAGCCCCCAGCCGGCGAAGAAGCCCCACTTGGCGCCGAAGACGTGCCCCACCCACGCATAGGCGGCGCCGGCATGCGGCGTGATCTTGGAGAGGTGGATGAAGGCCAGCATGATGCCGAACATGATCAGGCCGCAATACAGAATGCTGCCGACCGAGAGCACGCCCACCGAAGCGACGATCGCCGCGGTCGTCACCGCGACGCTGAACGCCGGCGCGGTCCCGGCAACGCCCATGACCGCGGACTCGAAGGTTCCGAGCGCTCCCTTCGCCAAGCCTCCTTTTTCGGACGTCTCTGCTTTCATGATCTATCCATTAAAAATGTGGCGAAGGTCGCATCGGTGCGCGTCTAGGCAATACGGGTATTTTATGCGAATTTGCAAAAAATTCGGTCGGCAATTTGGCGCGACAAAGGCCGTTCTTTTGATCACCGTCGTGGCGCCGAAAAAGGGATAGAATCGGCGATTCGCGTGCGAACCGGTGCCGGTTCGCGCCACTTCTGCAACCAGCTCGAAAGGCAAGGCATGAGAATCCTGCATACCATGATCCGCGTCGGCGACCTCGAGCGCTCGCTGGCCTTTTACATCGAAGTCCTCGGGATGCGCCTGCTGCGCCGCAAGGACTATCCGGAGGGCCGCTTCACGCTGGCCTTCATCGGCTATGGCGACGAGAGCGAAGCCGCAGTGATTGAACTCACCCATAATTGGGACACCGCGTCCTACGATCTGGGCCAGGGCTTCGGCCACGTCGCCCTCGAGACGGACGACGTTTACGCCGCCTGCGCGCGGATCAAGGCCAAGGGCGGCAAGGTGGTGCGCGAGGCCGGGCCGATGAAGCACGGAACGACGGTGATCGCCTTCATCGAAGATCCGGACGGCTACAAGATCGAGCTGGTCGAGGAAAAGACCGCGCGCTGACCGGCGCAGTGCAAACAGACACCCGGCGCTCGCCGTCCAAGACGATTGCCCATTTCACGCAGGATCTCTGGAGACCATAGATGAGTCCGTCAATTCGCTGGGGCGTGCTCGGCTGCGCCCGCATCGCCCGCACCCAGGTCGTTCCGGCCATCCTGCGCTGCGCCAACGCCAGGCTGCAGGCGGTCGCCTCGCGCGAGCCGGCGAAGCTCGCCGAGTTCCGGGAGCTGTTCGGCGATTTCACGGCGCACGCCAGTTACCAGGCGCTGCTCGACGATCCGGCGGTCGATGCCATCTATGTCCCGCTGCCCAACTCGCTGCACCGCGAATGGGCGATCCGCGCCATGCGCTGCGGCAAGCACGTGCTGTGCGAGAAGCCGCTGGCGCTCAACAGCGAAGAAGCCGGCGAGATGATACGCACCGCGCGCGAGTGCGGCGTGCTGCTGATGGAAGCCTTCATGTATCGCTACACCGACCGCGTGCGGCAAATCAGCCGCGTTCTGGCGAGCGGCGCGCTCGGCGAGATCCGCAGCGTCAATTCGACCTTCCGCTTTTTCCTCGACCGCGAAAACACCATCAAGGAAAAGCCCGAGCTCGGCGGCGGCGCCATGTATGACGTCGGCGTGTATCCGCTCAACCTGATCAGCCTCGTCACCGACGCCGAACCGGTTTCGGTGAGCGCCGAGTGCTTCAATCCATCCAGGGTGGACGTCAATTTGTCCGCAATCCTGCGCTACGAGAGCGGGCTGATCGCTTCACTGCACTGCGGCTTCAACGCCTTCGGCCGCATGCATAGCGAAATCATCGGCAGCGCCGGCATGCTGCTCGCCCCCGACACCTTTCTTGACGACGCCGGCCAGCTGTCCCTGCACACCAAGGCCGGTTGCGAGCTGATTCCGGTCGCCGGATCGGACCGTTATGGCGCAGAGATTGGGGATTTCTCGGCGGCCATCCTGGAAAAACGCGCCCCCGGGCTGAATCTCGACGAATCCCTGCGCAATATGCGCACCCTCGATCGCATCATGCAAGCGCTGCGGCACTGAGCGGGGACGGGCCGTTCAAACAACCGTTTGGCAGTCGCCGGGGATCGCATTTGCGCGCGCGCCGGCGCCAACTCGCAAAAATGAATTGATGTTTCATAAAAACATTGAACAGCTTTTCCCCTTGGAGTATATTGCCCCGTGAGTTGGTGCGGGGGCACGCCCCTGTCCTGGCGCATTTGTTCTTAGGGCGTTTCATGTATTTTATCTAGGAGGGATTTATGCAAATTAAACTGAAAAAGATCTTAGGTGTCATTCTGGCTTCTGCGTTTGCCATGGCCGTTGCGCCCGTTCAAGCACGCGATTTCCGCTCAGCCGATGTGCACGCAGCCGATTACCCGACCAATATGGCCGTCAAGTTCATGGGCGATGAACTGTCCAAGGCGACCGGCGGGAAATACAACACCAAGGTCTTCGGTAACAGCGCGCTGGGATCCGAACCGGATACCGTCGAGCAGGTCAAGATTGGCGCGATCGATATGGTGCGTGTGAGCACGGCGGCCTTCCACGGGATCATTCCCGAGTCAGTCATTCCGTCGCTGCCCTTCCTTTTCCGCGACATCGATCACTTCCGTCACGCCATTTATGGCGCGCCAGGCGACAAGATTCTGGCCGCGTTCGAAAAGCATGGCTTCATCGCCCTGTGCATGTACGAAAGCGGTGCACGCTCCGTTTACGCCAAGAAGCCGATCAAGTCCGTTGCGGACATGAAGGGCCTGAAGATTCGCGTTCAACAGTCCGATCTTTGGGTTGATCTGATCCGGGCGATGGGCGCCAACCCGACGCCGATCCCGATGGCCGAAGTCTATACGGCCTTGAAGACGGGTCTTGTCGATGCCGCAGAAAACAACTATCCGACCTACGAAGAAGCCAAGCATTACGAATCAGCCCCGGTCTACAGCGAAACCATGCACGTGATGTCGCCGGAAGTCCTGGTCTTCTCGAAGAAAGTGTTTGACACCCTGACCCCGGCGGAACAGGCCGCGGTGCGCAAGGCTGCCAAGGACTCCGTCCCCTACTATGTCAAGTTGTGGACCGCGAAGGAAACCGATGCCAAGGCTGCGGTCATCAAAGGCGGCGCCAAGATCGTAGACGGCAAGGAAATTGACCACAAGAGCTTCGTCGATGCGGAAAAGGAAGTCTGGGGCAAGTATTCGACCACGCCGGAACTCAAAGCACTCGTTCAGGAAATCGTCAACACCAAGTAAAGTCGTCCTGATGTTGGTGCCATGAAACCCGAAGGTGTGCTGTCCGACACCTTCGGTTTTTTTTAGGGAGCTAAAAAAAATGAATTGGCTAACTCAGCTGGACGCCCGGCTTTCGCGCTGGGCCATGTATATCGCAGTCGCCTGTCTGCTCGGCATCGTCGCCACGGTTTTGGGATCGGTCATCTGGCGCTACGCGCTCAACGATGCGCCGTCCTGGTCGGAGCAGGTGGCGCTGATCCTGGTCATCAATGTCGCGATGTTCGGCGCCGCCGCCGGCGTGCGCGACGAGGGGCATATCGGCATGGAATCGCTGGTCGGCCTGCTGCCCAAGCCCTACCAATTCTGGATTGCGCAAATCGTCGGCTTTTTCTCCATCCTGTTCGGTATCTCGCTGACCTGGGGTTGCGCCTCGATGGCCTTTTCGGTCGCCGACATGTCCATTCCGACGCTGGGGATCTCGCAGGCGTGGCGTTACATGCCTGCCGTTATCGCGGGCGTGCTGATCATCCTGTTCTCCGTCGAACACCTGATTGCCATCTACACCGGTGAGGAAGTGAGTCCATCATGGCACTGACCGTTCTCTGCGTCACCTTCACGCTGTTCCTGATGCTCGGCATCCCTGTTGCTTTTTCGATCGCCTTGAGTTGCCTCGCGACCTACTGGTCGGAAGGCTTTCCGCTCGAACTCGCGTACCAGAACATGATTTCCGGGATGAACGTCTTTTCATTCCTGGCCATCCCGTTCTTCATTTTTTCCGGCGAACTGATGCTGCGCGGCGGCGTTGCCGACAAGATCGTCATCTTCGCCCGCAACCTCGTCGGCCACTGGCGCGGCGGGCTGGGCATGGCCAACGTCGTCGCGTGCACGATTTTCGGCGGCGTCTCGGGCTCGCCGGTTGCCGATGTTTCGGCGATGGGCGGCGTCATGATCCCGATCATGAAGAACGAAGGCTACAGCGCCGACTATGCGGTCAATGTCACGACCCACGCGGCCCTCGCCGGCGCGCTGATGCCGACTTCGCACAACATGATCATCTACGCTTTCGCCGCATCGAGCAGCAGCGGCATGCTGGGCGGACATGGCGCCATGATCAAGGGCGTGTCGATCGGCGAACTGATGTTCGCCGGCCTGCTGCCGGTGGTGGTGCTGATGATTTGCATGTTGTACGCCGCTTACTGGGTGGCCAAGAAAAATGGCTTCCCACGCAATCCCGATGGCACGCGCTCGACGACGCTGAGTCAGTTTGCCGGCTGGCACGCGGTGCTCGTTTCCTTCGTCGCGGCCATTCCCGGCATGTTCGTGGTGATCATCATCCTCGGCTGCATCATCGCCGGCATCACGACGGCCACCGAAGCGGCCGGCATCGCCGTGACCTACACCCTGCTCCTGACTTTCCTCGGCTATCGCACGATGAACTGGGGCAAGCTGATGAAAGCCGCGGCCAAGGCGTCCAAGACGACCGGCGTGATCCTGCTGCTGATCGGCGTGTCGTCGATGTTCCAGTACATCATGGCCATCCTCGAGGTGCCCGACAAGACGGCTGAACTCATGCTGACGGCGACGACCAATCCCTACATCATGTTCTTCCTGATCAACCTGATCCTCTTCCTGCTCGGCACCTTCATGGACATGGCGGCGACCATCCTGATCTGCACACCGCTGTTCCTGCCGCTGGCGATCCAGATGGGCATGGGCCCGGTGCAGTTCGGCATGGTCATGCTGCTCAATTGCGCGCTCGGTCTCAACACGCCGCCGGTGGGCACGACGCAGTTCGTCGGCTGCGCGATCGGCGGCATTTCGATCGAGCAGGTGATGCGGACCATCCTGCCTTTCTACGGCGCGCTGTTCGCCGTGATGGCCGTGGTCACCTATTTCCCGTGGTTCTCGCTGTGGATACCGACCATGCTCAAGGGTGCGCCGGTCTATTGATTCGAGGCAGTCGCAATCGTCAAAACGGGATCTTCGGATCCCGTTTTTTTGGCCGTCCGTCAGGGGCCGCGACGATGCGTTAGGCCGCACTTAAAGGGCATATAATCGAAAAAAAAGATCAGAACATCGGCCCTTCCGAACCACCTGCCAAGGAGAAATACCGTGCGCTTCCGCAGAATTCTTCTACCCTGTGCCCTCGCCGCCGTGTTGGGCGTCTTTTCAGTCGCCGCCAGCGCGCAGCAAAAGCTCTTCGTCTACACCTCGATGAAGGAATCGATGGTCGGCGAACTGAAGACAGCCTTTGCGAAAAGGAACCCCGAGATCAAGCTCGATTTCCAGTCGGCCGGCGCCGGCAAGATCATGGCCAAGATCGCCGCCGAACGCGAATCCGGCAAGATCATGGCCGACGTGCTGTGGACCAGCGAAGTGCCGGATTTCTATCAGCTCAAGGCGCAGGGCATTCTGCAGCCGTATATCCCCACCGACACCAAGAAGCTCCTCAATCCGCTGCCCGATTACGACGGTTCATTCACCGCCGTGCGCCTCGGAACGCTCGGCATCGCCTATAACACGCGCCTGATCAAGGAAGCGCCGAAGACCTGGGCCGACCTGCAGAAACCGGCGTTCAAGGGCGCCTACGGGATCGCCAACCCGGCGCTGTCGGGAACCGCCTACATGAGCGTCGCCGTCCTCTCCAAGACTTTCGGCTGGGGCTATTTCGAAAGCCTGCGCGCCAACGGCGCGAAAATGGGCAAGGGCTCGGGACAGGTCGTCGACGACACCGCTTCGGGCGATCTGGTCGCCAGCCTGGCCGTCGATTACATCACGCTCGACAAGATCGAAAAAGGCGCGACGCTGGCCCTCGTCTATCCGCCCGAGATGCTGCTCATCCCGAGCCCGGTGGCGATCTTCAAGAACAGCCCCAACCTCGAAGCGGCGAAAAAATTCGTCGACTTCATCCTGTCGAAGGAAGGCCAGGCGATCATCGCCAACGAGGGCACCCTGCCGGTGCGCGCCGATGTCGCCGTCCCCGAACGCTACAAGCTGCCCAAGGTTGAAGATGCGATGAAGCGGGCGATGAAGATCGACTACCAGCAAATCATCGCCGAGAAGGAAGCGACGATCAAGAAATTCACCGACATCATGCAGAAGTAGCCGCTGCACCATGGCCGGTGTGCGCATCGACGGCGTAAGCAAGCAGTACGCTGGCCGCCGGATACTGTCGGGCCTGTCGCTCGAGCTGCACGACGGCGAATGCTTCACCCTGCTCGGCCCCTCGGGCTGCGGCAAGACCGTCCTGCTGCGGCTGCTCGCCGGTTTCGAGGTCCCCGACAGCGGCCGCATCGCGATCGGCGGCGAAGCGGTCGCCGACGCGGCGAGCGGGCTCGCGCTGGCGCCCGAACAGCGCGGCCTCGGCATGGTCTTCCAGGATTATGCGGTGTGGCCGCACATGAACGTTTTCGACAACGTCGCCTACCCGCTGAAAATCGCCGGCGTCGACGGCGTCGCGCGGCGCGAGCGGACGCTGCGCGCGGTCGAACTCGTCGGCCTCGCCGGTCTCGACACCCGCCTGCCGTCGCAACTCTCCGGCGGCCAGCAGCAGCGCGTGGCGCTGGCCCGGGCGCTGGTGTCGGAACCGCGCCCGCTGCTGCTCGACGAACCGCTGAACAACCTCGACGCCAAGCTGCGCGAGGAGATGCGCTTCGAGATCAAGGCGCTGCAGCAGAAACTCGGGGTCACCATCCTCTACGTCACGCACGACCAGGAAATCGCGCTGGGCATCGCCGACCGCCTCGCAGTCATGGACGAGAACGGGGTGCTGCGGCAGATCGGCGCGCCCGAGGATGTCTATGAACACCCGGTCGACGATTTCGTTTTCCGCTTCCTCGGCATCGCCAACTTCCTGCCGGTCAGGCGCGACGGCGAAGCGCTGTACATAGGCGGCTCGGCCGACCGCTGGGTCGGGCAGCTGCCCGACAAGCCCGGCGCCCTGCTCACCGCCGGTTTCCGGCCTAGCGACGTGATCCTCGCCCGGACCGGCGACGGTTTGCCCGGAACAATCCGCCGGGCGAGCTTTCTCGGCGCCCAGGTCGATTACCTGATCGACATCGCTGGCACCCTGGTGCGCGCCGCGCTGCCCAGCCACGAATGCCTGGCGCGCGACCTGCTCTTCGTCGAGGGCGACGCTTGCCGCGTCGCGCTGGCCAGCGTGCACTGGTTCGCCGGCGCGATCAGCGCGGGTGACCGGGTATGAGCACGAAAAGCGCGCGAAGTGTAAGTCTCGGCACGCCCGAGCTGCTGTTCGGCCTGTCGGTCGCGGTGCTGGTCATCGTCGTCGCCGTGCCGATGCTGCTGATCTTCTTCAACGCCTTCTGGGTCGATGGCCACTTCAACCTCGCCGACGTGATCAAGGTGCTGCGCCATCCCGAGACCTACAAGGCGCTCGGCAATTCGCTGGTGCTCTCGGTCGGCGTGACCATCACCGGCACCATCGTCGGCACTTTCTTCGCCTGGCTGGTGACGCGCACCGACCTGCCGTTCAAGCGCACGATGAAGCTGCTCTTCCTCGTGCCCTTCATGCTGCCGGCCTTCATCGGCGCGCTCGCCTGGAAGATGCTGCTCTCGCCGCGCGCCGGCTACATCAACCGCTTCTTCATCGACGTGCTCGGTTTCGACAACCCGATCTTCAACATCTACTCGTACGCCGGAATCATCCTCGTCGAGACGATGTACCTTTTCCCTTTCGTATTCATTCAGGTCAGCGGCGCGCTCGAGCGCATGGACCCGACACTCGAGGAATCGGCGCGGATTTCCGGCGCCGATCTGTTCACCATCACGCGCAAGATCACCATTCCGCTGGTGCTGCCGTCGATACTTTCCGGCGCGCTGCTGATCATGCTCTACTCGATGGCGCATTTCGGCACGGTCGCCGTGCTCGGCATCGAGATCGGCATCTACAACATCCCGACGCTGATCTACGAGAAGATCCACCAGAGCGCCGGCAGCTTCGACTCGATCCGCACGGCGACCGTGCTGGCGACGGTGCTGGTCATTACCGCGGCCTTCATCCTCTGGCTGCAGAACCGTATCCTGCGCAAGGGCCGCTACCAGATCATCGCGGGGAAAAGCTTCCGGCCGTCGGAACTCAAACTGCGCGGCCTGCGCATCCCGCTGCTGGTGTTCTGCATCGCCTACATCGCCTTCACCATCGTCCTGCCGACGCTCACCATTTTCATGGTCGGCGGACTCAAGACCTACGGCCTGCCCTTCACCGCCGAAAACCTGACCTGGGCCAACTACAACCATATCCTGTTCGAATGGGACCTGACGCGCGACGCGATCTGGAACAGCATCAGCCTGGGCCTCTCGTCGGCGCTGATCACGATGTTCGCCGGGGTCATCATTTCCTATGTCATCGTCAAGATGAAGGTGCGCGGCAAGGGCCTGCTGGAATTTCTCGGCATGCTGCCTTTCTCGGTGCCCGGCTCGGTGATCGCGCTCGGCGTCATTCTCGCCTGGAGCGGCAAGTACGGCGTCAATCTCTACAACACGGTGTGGATCATCCTCGTCGCCTATATCGCCCGCTACATGGCCTTCTCGCTGAAAGCCAACTCGGCGGCGCTCGAGCAGGTGCACGACTCGCTGGTCGAGGCCGCGCGCGCCTCGGGCGCGACCATGGCGCAGGCGCTAAGAGACGTCGTCGTGCCGCTGGTGCGGCCGGGCATGGTCGCCGCCTTCTTCCTGATCTTCCTGCCGGCCCTGCGCGAACTGACCGTCTCGGTGCTGCTTTACGGGCCGACCACGCGCACCATCGGCGTCGCCATCTACACCCTCAATGAGGACGGCGAAACCGTTTATTCGGCGGCGCTGGCCGGCATCGCGCTGATCATCATCGTGCTCGGCGAAGTGCTGATCAAGCGCCTGGTGACGAGCAAGGCGAGCGCCTAGGAAAGACATGGCCTACATCGAACTCAAGCAGGTGAGCAAGCATTTCGGCAGCGTCGTCGCCGTCGACCGGCTTGACCTCGAGATCGCGCGCGGCGAGTGCGTGGCCATGCTCGGTCCTTCGGGCTGCGGCAAGACGACGACGCTGCGCATGGTCGCCGGTTTCGAGGATCTCGACGACGGCGAAATTCGCGTCGGCGAAAAGCTGCTGTCGTCCAGGCGCGAAAAATTCTACCTGCCGCCGGAGCAGCGCAATTTCGGCATGGTCTTTCAGGCTTTCGCCGTCTGGCCGCATCTCTCGGTCTTCGAGAACGTCGCTTTCCCGCTGCGCGTGCGCAAGCTGCCCCGCGACGAGATCGTCGCGCGCACCGAGGAAGCGCTCAAGCACACCAACCTCCTGTCGGCGGCGGCCGGCAGCCCCGACGATCTCTCGGGCGGCGGCAAGCAGCGCGTCGCGCTGGCCCGCGCGCTGGCGATCCGTCCCGACGTGATGCTGCTCGACGAACCGCTGTCCAGCCTCGACCCGCACTTCCGCGAAGAGATGCGCTTCGAGATCAAGGATCTGCAGCGCCGCTTCGGCTTCGCCATCCTTTACGTCACGCACGATCAATCGGAAGCGATGGCCCTGTCCGACCGCATCCTGGTGATGCGCGAAGGCCGCGTGCAGCAGGTCGGCACACCGCTTGAAGTTTACGGCAGCCCGGCCAACCGCTTCGTCTTCGAGTTCATCGGCCTGTCGTGTTTTCTGCAGGCGCAGTTGAGCCCGTCGGCAATGCATATCGACGGCGAGGCCCACCCCTGGCCGGGCGGCGTGGCACCGCCCGCGCCACTGATCGCCAGCGGCGCCGGCCTGCTCGCGGTGCGGCCGACAGAAATCGATTTTGTCGACACCGGCGGCGTGCGCGGACACATCGCGCGCAAGGCTTATCTCGGCGAAACGATAGACTACCGGGTACTGGTCGGCGACAGCGAAGTGCGCGTGCAGAAAACGCGCCGGGTGCCGGGGCCGGCCGTCGGCGATGCCATTGGCCTGAGCTTCGCGCGGCCGCACTGGTACCCGGCGAATTCGGAATGATTTTCGAAACAGCTTGGCGCCGTCATCGTTTATACTAAACGACGCCTGCATTTGCCGGCTATTTGAGGAGCACGATCATGGGCAAAGCCAAGGAAACCAGCAAGGAAACCAAGAAACAGCCGGCCAAGACGCCGAAGGAAAAGAAGGCCGCGAAACTCGCCAAGAAGCACGCCGGTGAAAGCACGCCGCTGACGCCCGGCCGCTAGTCCGGGCTCTAGTCCGTTCGCTTCACGTCGAACTCGAAGCTCGCCGCCACCTGGCCTTCGATGAGCACCTGAAGATGCCGGTGGCCGGCGGGTTCGTCCGGCCCGATCGCCCATTCGCCGTAGATTTTTCCGTCGACGGGAACCAGTTGGCGCTGGCTGACCTGGTTGCGCCGCGACTGCGGAATGTTCCAGACCTCCGTCGGTGAATTGTCCGGCGAAGTGCGCGTCGCTTCGGCGTGCGGCAACAGATATTCCTCGCTGACGGCGAGGCTGCGCCGCGCGGTCCGCACTTCGATGATCCAGCCATAGCGCTGCCCGACCTTGTGCGGAACAACATCGCTCGGTTCGAAAACAAGTTCGCGCGGATTGCTCGCGTCGAAAAGCCCGAACTCGGCGCTGACGATTTCGACCGGCTGCACATCGCTGGCAGCGGTAGCGGTGCCCGCGACGAGCAGCGCGCAAATCAGGATCAGCGTTTTCATTCTGCACTCCTCCGTAAACGATCCGGCCGGGCTCAGGCCTTCAGCCGCGGTCGACGCAGAACCAGACTCAGGCCCGACCCGCCGATGACCAGCATGCCAACGACGGTGAGCAGGTCGGGGAACTGCCCGAAGACGACCCAGCCGAGCAGGATCGCGAAGATCAGCTGAATATAGAGCATCGGCGAGAGCGTCGAGGCCGGCGTCACGTGAAAGGCGCGAATCAGCAGGAAATGCCCGGCGCCGCCGTAAAAGCCCAACGAGAGCAGGAGCGCCACCTGCAAGGGCGTCGGCATCACGCCGGTCCAGAAGGTCGGCAGCAGGCAGCTGGTCGTCAGCGTCCCGACCAGGGCGATATAGAAAAGCTGGCGCAGCGGCGGCTCGCTGGCCGCGAGCTTGCGCGTCAGGATCTGATAGAGCGCGTAACAGAAAGCCGAGCAGAGCGGGTAGATGACGCCGAGGTGGGCCAGGGCGCTGCCCGGCCGCACGATCAGCAGCACGCCGGCAAAGCCGGCGAAGGTCGCCAGCCAGTTGCCGATGCGCAATTTCTCACCGAGCAGCGGCCCCGCGAGCAGGGCGACCAGCACCGGCGAGATGAACACCAGCGCCGTCGATTCGGCGAGCGGCAGGACGCGCAAGGCCAGCAGCATGAAGATCGTGCTGGCGACCTGCACCAGCGCGCGGCCGGTCATCAGCCACGGCCGCCTGGTATAAACGATCTCGCGCCCCATCACCGGCGCCGTGACCACCAGCATGAACAGCAGGTGCGACACATAACGCGCGAAGAGCAGCAAAGGGATGGCGAAGAAAGCCGTCATGTATTTTGCCGTCGCATCGGAAACGGCAAAGAGAAAGAGCGCCGTCAGAAAGAGGATGATGCCGCGAAAGTTCTTGTTATGCACTGAAAGTCCGGAAGCTCGACGCGCTCGATCTGCGGCGCCAAAGCGACATTATCGCGGAAAACGCAAAACAGGTCCGGAAAGCGCCGGGGCAGTTGGAATTAATGCCATCATTCCGGCGCAAGCCGGAATGACGCACTTCCTGAGGCTTAGCGGCGTCCGAGGTCGGCGACAAACTCCGCGTAAATTCTGCCGAGCGCCGTTTCCATCGCCGCGGCGAAAGCGCTCAGCGACTCGTCCGTGGCCGGCTGCTCGGCCCGATAGGTCTTGTTCAGCAGCGCTTTGCCGCCGGAGAGCAGGCGAAATTCCAGCGCGACGACGGCCTTGCTGTCCTTGCCCGAAAGCACGCGCTCGAAAGCGACGATGCGCGCCTCGAGCACATTGCCCGGCGCGCTGCCGCCGGACAGATCGAGCGCGCTGCCGACGCTGGCCGTGAAATGTTCCTGCGCCATTTGCGCCGGCGGGTAAAGCCACAACTGGTAGTGATACTGGCGCAACTGGCGCAGGTCGGCCGCGTCGCTATAGACGATCGCGCGCTCGGCGTACAGGCTGTCGGCGCGGAAGGGCTGCACGGCAATCGCGCCGGGCAGCGCCGGCGTGGCCGTGACGATGCTCACCGGCCGCAGCCGGTAGAAATGGTCGACCGGCGCCGGCGGCACGCTCGCGCAACCGGCGAGCAGGATGCCCAGGCCGAGCAGGGCGGCACAGATGGCGTGAATTCGCTTCATGGCGCGGCTCCCGCGGTCTCGTTGGGTGAATGGCTCTGGATCAGGGCGGCGGGATTTTCGCGGATGGTGCGCGAGAATTCATTGAGATTGCGCCCCGCCGCTTCCAGCTGGTAGAGCGTCGCGTCGAGCCGCCGCAGCACATCCTTCAAATCCTTGCCGCCGTCGGCGATGAGGCCGCGCGAGTCATTGACCAGGCCGCGCGAATCCTTGACCAGTCCTTCGACTTCGCCGCGCACCGTCGCGAGATCCGCCGACAGTTTCAGCGCGTTGGCCGAAGCGCCGTCGGCGTTATGCAGGACGCGGTTCCAGTGCTGCACGTTCTCGTCGGAAAACAGCGCGTCGATGCGGCCGGCGGCGCGATTGATGCGCTCGACCGTCGAGCGCAGGTCGGCCATCACCGGCGTCACGTTCTGGTTGAGCTGGGCGAGCAGCGGCTTGATGCTGGTCTCGGTCAGCTTGCCGAGATCGGCGGCGAGCGCGCCGACCGCGTCCATCAGGTTGGCGCCGCTCGCGCCGGCAATTTCGCCGCCGGCCGCGAGGACATCGCGCGCCTGGCCTTCCTTGATCTCGACGAGCGGTGCGCTGAGCAGGCCGGGCGTGGCGATCAGCGCGTAACTATCGACGGGAATGCGCACCGGGTGATGCATGTTGAGGGCGATCCGGTACGCGGTGCGCTGCTCGCGCAGCACCGGCTCGACCTGCGCCACGTTGCCGATTTCGTAGCCCTCGTAAGTGACCACCGTGCCTTCCTTGATGCCGGCCACGTTGGCGAACTGCGTGTAGTAGATGTCGCCCTTGGCGCTGTGCCCGGTGATCCGGTACAGCGCGTAGAGCAGCACCGCAGCCATCAGCAGCACGAAGCTGCCGACCAGCAGGTAATTGACGTTGTCGCGCTTCATCGTGATTTCATCCTGAAATGGGCATGTTCAGAAAATCTCCCGGGTCAATCTTTCCATGTATTCGTCGGCATCGACGGCGTCGTGCCGCGGCCGGCGGTCGAGCAGCGAGCGGATGCGCTCGTTGTCGCTGGCGCGCACCGCCGCCACCGTGTCCGACATCAGGATGCGGCCCTGGTCGAGGACGGTGATGCGGTCGGCGATCTTGAAGGCGCTCTCGAGTTCGTGCGTGACGACGACGATGGTCATGTTCATCGCGTCGCGCAGCGTCAGGATCAGCTCGTCGAGCTCGGCCGAAACCACCGGATCGAGGCCGGCCGACGGTTCGTCGAAAAACAGCAGGCGCGGGTCCATGACGATGGCCCGGGCCAGCGCCGCGCGCTTGATCATGCCGCCCGACAATTCCGCCGGCATCAGGTCTTCGAAGCCGGCGAGATTGACCACCTCGAGCTTCATGCGGCTCATGATGCGTATCGTGTTCGGGTCGAGCGTCGTGTGTTCGTGCAGGGGCAGCTCGACGTTCTCGCCGACCGTCATCGAGTTGAACAACGCGCCGCCCTGGAACGCGACGCCCATGTTCTTGCGCAGGTCGTACATCGCGTCGGCATCGAGCTGCGTGATGTCCTTGCCGAGCAGCTTGATGACGCCCGAAGTCGGCTGGTGCAGGCCGAGCAGGTGGCGCAGCAGCGTGCTCTTGCCCGACCCGCTGCCGCCCATGATGACCATGATCTCGCCCTGGCGCGCCTCGAAGCTGATGTCGTCGAGGATCTTCCGGGTCCCGTAGTGGGTGACCAGGTTCCGGACGTCGATGGCCGCTTCGGCGGGATTCATTCTAGCGGCTCATCAGGAAAGTGAACACCATGTCGGCGAGGATGATGCCGATGCAGCCGAGCACCACGGCGCGCGTCGTCGCCCGCCCGACGCCCTCGGCGCCGGCACTGACGTTGAAACCGTTGGCCGCGCCGATCAGCGTGACGATGACGGCGAAGATCAGGCTCTTTAAGACGCCGTGCAGCACGTCCTCGGCGACCAGCACCTCGAAGGTGCGATTGAAGAAGATGTTGATCGGCAGGCTCAGTTCGCCGGCGCAGTACAGCGCGCCGCCGAACAGGGCGACCAGGTCGGAGAGCACGGTCAGCGCCGGCAGGGTGAGCAGCATCGCCGCGAGCAGCGGCGCCACGAGATAGCGCACCGGGTTGATGCCGATGACGCGCAGCGCGTCGATCTCCTGCGAGATCTGCATCGTGCCGATGCGCGCAGCGATCGCCGAACCCGAGCGGCCGGCGACGAAGATGCCGGTGATCAGCGGCGCGAACTCGCGCGTCACCGACAGCGCGATGCCGAGCACGACCTGGCCCTCGGCGCCGAAGGTGCGCAGCGTGTAGATGCCCTGGATGGCCAGCATCATGCCGGTGGCGAACGAGGCCAGGGCGACGATGGGAATGGCGTTCACGCCGACGCCGATCGCTTCCTTGAACACCGCGCGCAGGCGCACCGGCTGCCGCCGCCAGCGCCCGAGCAGCAGCCAGTAAAAGGCCTCGGCGAGCAGGGCGGCGTGATAGCCGATCTCCCTGAGCGACTGCAGGCTGCGCTGACCGACCTGGGCGACGAAGGCAAGCACGGATTCAGGCCATCGACAAGCGCGCGGCGAGCGTGGCATGAATCGGGAACACCTTGTCGAGCCGCGCCAGCTTGAGCACGTTCATCGCCGCCGGGGCGACCGCGACGAGGCCGAATTCGAGCCCCATTTTCTTGGCCGTCTGATAGCCCTCGACCAGGCTGGCCACGCCCGAGCTGTCCATGTAGGTCACCGCCGAGAGTTCGACGAGCAGCGGCGATTTCTGTTTGAGGCAGGTCAGGATGGCCTCGCGCGCTTTCGGCGAGGTGTGCAGATCGACCTCGCCGCAAAGGCGAACGACCTTGAACGGCGGCTGCGCTTCGACTTGAATATCCACGGGGCTTTCCTCAACAAATCCGCTTCTTCAATTGCAAACAGTTGGTAAAACCTTCCGGCGCCGGCTGGTAGGCGACCTCGTCGAGCAGCTCGCGCATGAAACGCACGCCAAGCCCGCCGGGCCGCAGTTCGGCCAGTTCGCGCGGACACAAATCCGCGTCGCATGCCGGCACGCCATTATCCAGCAATTGCGCGACGAGCACACCGTCATCGACGGACAGGCGCAGCGTGAAGCGCTGGCCGTCGGCGAAGCGGTAACCGTGCTGGATGATGTTCATGCACGCTTCGTTGATCGCCAGGACGATCTGCGCGCCGTCCTCCTCGCCGCAGCCGGCGCGCTCGCAAGCGCCGCGTACCGCAGCGCGCAGCCCCGCGAGGGCCTCGGCATTCGCCGCGAAGCTTTGCTCGAGGAGGCTGTCCATCAGCCGATCGCCAGCAAGGTCAAGTCGTCGCGCAAACGCGCGCCGGGGCGTGTCAGCGCGTCGGCGATGCGCGCCAGCTGATCGCCCGGCGGCAGCGCGGAAAGCTTGTCGAGCAGGGTCTTCAGGCCGGCGACGCCGAGCATGCCGCCGTCTTCGGTCCAGCCTTCGGTGACGCCGTCGGTGAATAGATACAGGCGCCCACCGGCGAGCGACAGGCGCTGCGCGGCGTAGGCCATGCCGCTGGCGATGCCGAGCGGCGGCGAGGCTTCCTCGAGTTCGCGATAGGCGCCGCCGGCGTCGCGGTAGAGCGGCGGCTGGTGGCCGGCATTGGCCAAGGTGATCTCTCCTAGCCCCGGGTCGTAGAGGCCGGCCGCCATGGTCACGAACATGCCGCGGCTCGCCGTTTCGCAGATCTCCTCGTTGAGCATGGCCAGCAGGCGCGCCGGATCGTGCACCGTCTTGCCGAGGCAGCGGAACAGGCTGATCGTCTTGGCCATCAGCAGCGCCGCGTTCATGCCCTTGCCCGACACATCGCCGAGCCCCCAGGCGATGCGCCCGTCGGCAAGCGCGAAGAAATCGTAGAAATCGCCGGAGACTTCGAGCGCCGGAAGATTGACTCCGTGCACCGGAAAGTCGGCTTCCGGCGGGGCCGGCAGCAGCGTGCGCTGGATCTCGCGCGCCAGATCGAGTTCGCGCCGCATGCGCTCCTGCTCGACCAGCGCTTCGGTCATCTGCGCGTTATGCACGGCGAGCGAAACCATGCCGGCGAGCACCTGCAGGAACTGCTTGTCGGCGAGATCGAAAAGCCCGTCGCCCTTGCACTTGTTGATCACCTCGAGCGCGCCCAGGGTGCGGCCCTTGACCATCAGCGGCGCGCAGAGGATCGAGCGCGTGCAGAAGCCGGTGCGGTCGTCGACCGCCGTGCTGAAGTCGCCGTCCGCCGAGACGTCGCGGACCATTTGCACGCAACCCTCGGCCAGGGCGCGCCCGACGATGCCCTGCGTCCTGGCGATGCTCAGGCCTTCGATCGACACCGGCCCGGCGCAGGCCAGGCAGGTGAGCTGCGCGTCCGCCGCGTCGAGCAGGAAGATGGATGCCGCTTCGGTATCCATGTACACCATGATCTGGCGCACGGCGTTGTTCAGGGTGTCGCGCATCGCCGGCGATGCGGCGAAGTCCTGGCTGATCGCCGCGAGCAGCTCAAGATCGCCGGCCAGCCGGGGATGGCGGTCATGGTCGAGCAGTTGTTTGGCGTTTTCGATGGTCACGGACGAAGACTCCGAGGCGGCCCCAGGCGCATGGAATTGCTATGCAATGTCATACGGCAAGCACGCAGATTATCGCAAAGTGCCCGCAACTTGTTGGATATTGATGCGGCGCTTTGCGCGCGCGCTGCTCGCCGGCGCCCGCGCCGTTTGACCGAAGCTTAGCCCAGCGTTTCGATCAGCGCGATCGCCGTGCTGGCGATGCCCTCTTCGCGCCCGACAAAACCCAGTCCTTCGCCGGTCTTGGCCTTGACGCTGACGCAGCGCTCCGGCAGCTGCAGATCGGCGGCGATATGGGCGACCATCTGCGCGATGTGCGGCGCCATCTTCGGGCGCTCGGCATGGATCGTCGAATCGATGTTGACGATCTGCCAGCCGGCGCGCGTCAGCTTGTCGTGTGTCGCGCGCAGCAGCCAACGGCTTTCGGCACCGCGATAGCAGGGATCGCTGTCGGGAAAATGCCTGCCGATGTCGCCGAGGCCGGCCGCGCCGAGCAACGCATCGATGATCGCATGCAGCAGCACGTCGGCGTCCGAATGGCCGAGCAAGCCAAGCGGGTGCGCAATTTCGACGCCGCCGACGATCAGCTTGCGGCCGGCGGCCAGCGCATGCACGTCGCTCCCCTGTCCGACACGAATCATGCGTGCCTCGCTTGCAGTATCAGTTGCGCAAGCTGCAGATCGCCGGGGTAGGTGACCTTTAGATTGCTCGCGTCGGCGCGCACCAGGCGCGGCCGCATCCCCATCGCTTCGACTGCGGAGGCCTCGTCGGTCACCGCAGTGCCGGCATCCAAGGCCTTGCGCAGCACGCCGTAACGGAACATCTGCGGTGTTTGCGCCTGCCACAGCCCGTCGCGCCCTTCGGTCGCGGCGACGCGCTGTTCGGCGTCGGCGCGCTTCAGTGTGTCGGCGACCGGAACGGCGAGCAGGCCGCCCACCGGATCGCCGGCGAGTTCGTCGCACAGCGCGGCGAGCATCGCCTGCGACAGGCAGGGGCGCGCCGCATCGTGCACCAGCACCCAGTCGTCGTCGGCCAGCGCGCACGCGGCAAGGCCGTTGGCGACGCTCTGCGCGCGCGTCACGCCGCCGCAGTAGATGGTCTGCAGCTTGTCGCCAAGGCTGCTCCAGTCATAGCGGCCCCACCACTCGTCGCCGGGCGCCAGGATCACCCGGACGCAATCGATTCGCTCGCATTGGCACAGCGCGGCGAGCGCATGATAAATCAGCGGCCGCCCGGCGAGCTCCAGATACTGCTTCGGCACTTCGGAACCGAAGCGTGCGCCGCTGCCGGCGGCGGGAACAAGGGCGTAATGACGGGGCATGCCGGCATTCTAGCAGCGCAGCCCCGTCAATGACCGTCTAATACCCGATCGCCGCTCCGGCCGGCCGGCGGCCGTCGTGAGCCCCGTAGTAGAACCCCGCGCGGACCCGGCCCGAGACGCCGGCGTCGTTGCCCGAACTCGCCGCGCTGGCGCCGGCCGCGCCGGGCAGGCCAATCAGGATCAATTCGGCGGCGCCCCACGGGGTCTGTTCGCTCATCTGGTAACCCATTTCGCGCAAAATCTTCAGGGTGTCGGCCGAGAGGCCGCGGCTTTCGTAATAGACCACGTCGGGCAGCCACTGCTGGTGCACGCGCGGCGCGTCGACCGCCTCCTGCGGCGCCATGCCGTGGTCGATGACGTTGAGCGCCGTCTCGAGCGTAATCGTGATGATGCGCGAGCCGCCGGGCGAACCGAGCACCATGAAGGTCTTGCCCTCTTTGGTCACCAGCGTCGGCGACATCGACGACAGTGGCTGCTTCTTCGGCGCGATCGAATTGGTCGCGCCCTGCACCAGCCCATAGAGGTTGTTGGCGCCGATCTTGATCGTGGAATCGTCCATCTCGTTGTTGAGGAAGAAACCGGTGCCCGGCGCGATCACCACGGCGCCGAAGCGGCCGTTGATCGTGTAGGTCGTCGATACGGCATTGCCGTCCTTGTCGACGATCGAGTAATGCGTGGTCTCCGTTTTTTCGTGCGGCGCGTGCGGCGTGATTCCGGGCTGCACTTCGGCCGAAGGCGTCGCCTTGTCGGCAAGAATCTTTTCGCGAATCGCCGCGGCGTAGTTCTTGTCGAGCAGGCGCGCGAGCGGGTTGTCCACGAAGGCCGAATCGCCGAGGAAGGTATTGCGGTCCATGAAGGCATGGCGCATCGCCTCGGCCATCACATGGATGGACGCCGCCGAATTGAAACCCATGGCCTTGAGGTCGTAGCCCTCGAGCGTGTTGAGGATCTGGCACATGGTCGCGCCGCCCGAGCTCGGCAGCGGCGCCGAAATGAAGACATAGCCGCGGTAAGTGCAGGACAGCGGCGCGCGCTCGCTGATCGTGTATTCGGCAAAATCCGCCGCCGTGATGATTCCGCCGCCGCTCGTCGAAGCGCGTTCGACCGCGGCGGGAACCGCGCCCTTGTAGAAGGCATCGGGGCCGCGCCGCGCAATGGCCTGCAGCGTTTTCGCCAGATCCTTCTGCACCAGGCGATCGCCCGGCTGCAGCGGCGAGCCGTCGCGGCGCAGGAAGATCTTCGCCGCTTCCCGGTCGTTCCCGATCTGCGCCAGCTTCGTGTCGAGAATGTCGGTATCGCCGCGGTTCAGGATGAAGCCCTGGCGCGCCAGGCGGATCGCCGGCGCCATGACCTGCGCGCGCGTCAGCTTGCCGTACTTGCGCTGCGCGGTGTCGAGGCCGAGCACCGTGCCCGGCACGCCGACGGCCAGGTAGCCGATCAGGCTGGCGTTCTTGACGACCTTGCCGGCGGCGTCGAGATACATGTTCGCGCTCGCCGCGGCAGGCGCTTTCTCGCGGAAGTTGATGAAGGTATCGCGCCCGTCGGCCAGATGAATCGTCATGAAACCGCCGCCGCCGATGTTGCCGCAGCAGGGGTTGACCACGGCCTGCGCGTAGCCGACAGCGACTGCCGCATCGACGGCGTTGCCGCCCATCTTGAGGATATCGACACCGACCTGCGAAGCCAGGTGCTGCGAGCTCACGACCATGCCGTTTCGGGCTTCGACGGCCGGCAGCGAGGCCGCCTGGAGATTGCTGGCGAGCATCAGCGCCAGCGTTGACAGGACCAGAAGCTTGATGCGATAGCTGGACAACATGTCTTCCTCCTATGATTCGCGCCCACTTCTCTTATCGAAATGCCATGCTACACTTTTGCCGTGGGAACGCAGCCGGCAGGCGCCCCGCAAACCGTTCTGAAGAGCGCACGCCATCATCAGCGCATGACCGAGGTTCGCAATGACAGATCAGACATCCCTCGCGCAACACCAGCTGCTCGGCCTGTACGACTCGCCCTTCGTCCGCCGCGTCGCGGTCACCCTGCGGCATTACGGCATCCCCTTTGAGCACCTGTCGCTGTCGGTATTCCGGCACTTGGATGCGATGCAGCCGCTCAATCCGTTGTTCAAGGTGCCGATGCTGATCCTGCCCGACGGCGAGAAGCTCTATGAGAGCGCCTACCTGCTCGATTATCTCGACGGAATCGCCGAGGCGCGCGGCATCGCGCCGCTCACCCCGCGGTCCGGCGCGCCGCGCCGGCGCGTCCAGCAACTGATGGCGCTGGCCATGATCGCCACCGAAAAGGCGGTGGCCATCGCCTACGAGGCACGGCGGCCGCCGGAACTCGCCTGGCCGGAGTGGACCGAACGCGTGCGCGGACAGATGTGCTCGGCCTGGGGCATGCTCGAAGGCGAGCTTGCCGGCGACTACCTGGTCGGCGATCGCCTGACCCAGGCCGACATATCGACGGTCGCCGGCATCGGCTTCATCCGCCATGACCTGCCGCACGAATGGCCAGGCGGCCGCTGGCCGGCGCTCGAAGCGCTCGCCGAACGGCTCGAAGCGGGCCCCGCGTTCAAGGCCGTGCCGATCGACGAATAGCGATCGCCTCCGGCTGCCCGCTGCGCAGGGCGAATCTATCGCGGCCGCTGGCAATGGCGATCTGCGCGCGAGCCCTCCGCGCTTGCCACGCTGCCCGTTTTGCCCGACCATGCCACCTTTGCCTATGCGATCCGTTTATCGCCACCCGCCCCCATGCCGCTTCTGATTCGCCGCCTGCTCATCGCCCTCGCCGTCATCGCCGCGCTCGCCACCCTCTTCTGGTGGCTGGGCCGGCCGAAGCCGATCGCCGTCGTCGTCAGGGAAATCGACCGCGGCAAGGTCGAGTCGAGCATCGCCAACACCCGCGCCGGAACCGTCGAAGCCTGCCTGCGCACCAAGCTGTCGACGATCCTCGGCGGCCGCATCGAGCTGCTCCCCGTCAAGGAAGGCGATCACGTCAAGAAGGGCCAGTTGCTGATGAAGCTGTGGAACGAAGATCAGCTGGCGCAGAGTCTTCTCGCGGCGACCCAGGTGACGACCGCGCGGCAGCGCGTCAATGAGGCCTGCGCACAGGCGACCAACGCCGAGCGCGAAGCCGATCGCCAGACCGCGCTGCGCGAAAAAGGCTTCGTCTCGACGTCGCGCGAGGATTCGGCGCGTACCGAGGCGCAGGCCAAGCGCGCCGGCTGCGAAGCGACCCGCGCCGATGTCGCGCAGTTCGAGGCCAGGGTCAATGCCGCGCGCATCGAACAGGGGCGCACCGCGCTGTATGCGCCGTTCGACGGCATCATCGCCAAGATCGTCGGCGAGGTCGGCGAGTACTCGACGCCCTCGCCGCCCGGCGTGCCGACGCCGCCGGCGATCGACCTGATCGACGATTCCTGCCTGTACGTCAGCGCGCCGATGGACGAAGTCGACGCGCCGAAAATCCATGCCGGCCAGCCGGTGCGGATCAGCCTCGACGCCTTGCCGAAGCAGTCGTTTCCGGGCACGGTCAAGCGCGTCGCGCCCTATGTCTCGGCGGTCGAGAAACAGGCGCGCACGGTCGACGTCGAAGCCAACTTCAACGACCCCAAGCAGCCCGGCAAGCTGCTCGTCGGCTACAGCGCCGACATCGAAGTGATCCTCGCCGCGCGCGAGGACGTCATCCGCGTTCCCACCTCGGCGCTGCTCGAAGGCGGGCGCGTGCTGGTCGCCGGCGCCGACGGCAAGCTCGAAGAGCGCAAAGTCAAGACCGGGCTGTCCAACTGGGAATACAGCGAAGTGCTCGAAGGCCTCAAGGCCGGCGAACGCGTCGTCACCTCGCTCGAGCGGGCCGGCGTGAAAGCCGGCGCCGTATACGTCGTCGAAGACAAAGCCAACGCTGCGGCCAAGTAATGAGCGCTGCGCTGATCGAGCTTTCCGGCATCGAGCGGATCTTCTATCTCGGCGACAGCGAGGTGCATGCGCTGCGCCACCTCGAACTTTCGATCGCTGCCGGCGAGTATGTCGCCATCATGGGGCCTTCGGGTTCGGGCAAGTCGACCATGCTCAACCTGCTCGGCTTGCTCGACCATCCGAACACTGGCAGCTACCACCTCGAAGGCCGCGACGTAACGACGCTTTCGCTCAACGAGCAGGCGCACGTGCGCAGCGAGCGCATCGGCTTCGTTTTCCAGAGCTTCCACCTGGTGCCGCGCCTGACCGCCGCCGAAAACATCGCCCTGCCGATGATCCTCGCCGGCATCGCCCCAGACGAGCGCGCCAGGCGCGTGAAGCAGGCGCTCAAGGACTACGGCCTGGCCGACCGCGCCGGCCACCGGCCGGACCAGCTCTCGGGCGGCCAGCGCCAGCGCGTGGCGATTGCCCGCGCGACGATCATGCAGCCGGCGATGATCCTCGCCGACGAACCGACCGGCAACCTCGACCGCCACACCGGCGAGGAAGTCATGCGCCTGCTCGAGGAACTCAACGCGCGCGGCGTCACGCTGATCGTCGTTACCCACGACACCACGCTGGGGGCACGCGCCCACCGCCAGCTGCTGATGGAAGACGGCGAGCTGAAGCACGATTCAAAATGAAAATCAGGGCTTCACCATGCGCACCCCTGACCTGATCCGCTTCGCCCGCCAAGCGGCGAGCGGCAATCCGCTGCGCACCTGCCTCTTGATCCTGGCGATGTCCATCGGCGTCGCGGCGGTCGTCGTGCTGACGGCGCTCGGCGACGGCGCGCGCCGCTACGTGATCGGCGAATTCTCCTCGCTCGGCACCAATCTCGTGATCATCCTGCCCGGCCGCTCGCAGACCGGCGGCTTCAACCCCGGCAACGCGATCACCAGCACGCCGCGCGACTTGACCATCGACGATGCGCAGGCGCTCTTGCGCGGCAGCGCCGTGCATCGCGTCGTGCCGCTCGCCGTCGGCACTTCGGAGATCAGCTACGGCGGCAAGCTGCGCGAAGTGATGGTCGCCGGCACCAACGCCGCCTACCTTGAAGTGCGCCGCCTGGCGTTGGCGCAGGGCCGCTTCCTGACCGACGGCGACTGGCGGCGCGGCGCTTCCGAAGCGGTGATCGGCGCCACGATCCGCGACGAGTTGTTCGGCGCGCAACCGGCGCTCGGCCAGCTGATCCGCGTCGGCGACCGGCGCTTTCGCGTCGTCGGCGTGATGGCGAGTTCGGGCCAGGGCCTCGGCATGAATACCGACGAGTTGGTGATCATCCCGGTATCGCTGGCGCAAGCGATGTTCAACAGCAACACGCTGTTTCGCATCATGGTCGAAGCCGGCAGCCGCGAAGCGATCGAAACGGCCAAGGCGCAGGCCATCGACATCATCAAGCTGCGCCACGAAGGCGAGGAGGACGTGACGGCGATCACCCAGGACGCGGTGCTCGCCACCTTCGACAAGCTGCTCGGCACGCTGACCCTGGCGGTCGCCGGCATCGCGGCGATCAGCCTGGCCGTGGCCGGCATCCTGGTGATGAACGTGATGCTCGTCTCGGTCAGCCAGCGCACCGCCGAGATCGGCCTGCTGAAAGCGCTCGGCGCGACCGGCGCAACGATACGCAACGCCTTTCTCACCGAAGCGGCGATGCTCTCGCTGGCCGGCGCCCTGCTCGGCTACCTGCTCGGCCAGGGCGGCGCGGCGCTGATCCGCCAGCTCTACCCGACCTTCCCGGCCTTCGCCCCCGACTGGGCGGTGTTCGCCGGGCTGGGCACCGCGCTGGTCACCGGCATCCTCTTCGGCGTGCAGCCGGCGCGCCGCGCGGCGCGGCTCGACCCGGTGCAATCGCTGGCCAAGCACTGATGATCCGCGCCACCGATTCCATTCACCTGGCGCTGCGCGCCATCACAGCGCACCGCTTGCGCAGCTTCCTGACGCTGCTCGGCATTGCCGTCGGCATTGCCGCCGTCATTCTGCTGACCTCGATCGGCGAAGGCGTGCATCGCTTCGTGCTGACCGAGTTCACCCAGTTCGGCACCAACCT